>DASYQW010000221.1 GCA_036005065.1 Candidatus Methylomirabilota bacterium
TCCCACAGGCGAGTCGAGAAGTAGCGCTCCCCGATGTCGTTGAACACCGTCACGAAGCGGCCCCGCCGCTCGCGACGAGCGACGCGCTCCACGCCCACCATGTAGGCGCCCGAGGACTGCCCGACGAAGAAGCCGGCCCGCGCCAGGCGCGCGCACATGGCGTAGGTCTCGTCGCTGGTGACGGGGATCCGCTCGTCGATGACGCGCTCGTCCAGGATCGCCGGGATGATGTCCTCGGGATGCCCGAGCGGCTTGAGGCCCTCGATGCCGGGAAAGGCGTCCGGGATGACGCAGACCAGGCGGATCGCCGGATCGTGCTCCTTGAGGCGGCGCCCCACGCCCGTCACGGTGCCGCCGGTCCCGACCCCGAGGACGAGGTGGGTCAGGCGGCCCGAGGTCTGGGCGAGGATTTCCTCGGCTGTCGTCTCGTAGTGCGCGCGCCAGTTGTCGGGGTTGCCGTACTGGTCGCAGAAGAAGTACCGGCCGGGGTCGGCCTCGTACCGCCGGCGGACTTCCCGGAGCGCTTCGTCGTAGCCCTGAATCGCGTCGGTGAAGATGAGCCGGGCGCCGTGCGCCTGCAGCCGCTTCTTGCGCTCCAGGCTGGCGTTGTTCGGGATCACGATCTCGACCGACAGGCCGAGGATCCGGCCGACCATCGCGTAGGCGATGCCCGCGTTGCCGGACGAGCTGTCGAGAACGGTCAGCCCGGGCTTGAGGCGGCCGTCGGCCAGCGCCCCCAGCAGCATGCGGACCACCGGGCGGTCCTTGAGCGAGCCTCCCGGGTTGAGCGACTCGAGCTTCGCCCATACCTCGACGTCGGGGAGCTCGTCGCCGAAGACGTCGACCGGCACCAGCGGCGTGTTCCCCACGGCCCGGAGGGCCGGGTAGCGGGCCAGGAGCGGCTCGATGCTAGGGTCCCAGGGCATGGCGGTCCAGCCCCTAGTATGCCCCAGGGTCTCGGCGCGTGCCGGAGTAACCACACGCCGCCGATGGCCCGACCGCCTCACGCGGCGGCCGTGCCCCCCTCGAGTGGGCCGGCGGCCGGCAGACCGTACAGCGCCAGCGCGTTCCCGGCCAGGATGCGGCGGCCCGCGTCGCGCGCCTCGTCGGCGCGGAGCTGGCCTCGCTCGACGAGCCAGCCCAGCGCCTCGCCCAGGGCCTCCCGCGCCCAGGCGGCCACCAGCGGAAAGAGCTCGGGAATCCCGCTCACGTCGGAGCCGTAGAGCAGCTTGCTGGCCGGCGCCAGGGCCAGCGTCTCGATGAGCGGGGAGACGCTGCCGGCCCCGAGGAAGGGGAGGGCCAGCGACAGGTCCACGTGGACCTGGGGCCACACCGCCGCCATGAAGGCGACCTCACGGGCGTAGGGGTAGGCCAGGTGCAGCAGCACCAGCCGCACGCTCGCCCATCGGGGGTCCTCGAGGATCGGGCGGAGCAGCAGCGGGTTCGCCTGGATCAGGTCGATGTCCGGGTCGCCGAAGCCCGTGTGGAGCTGGAGGGGACGTCCCGTCGACCGCGCCACCTCCAGTGCCTCGGCGACCAGGGTATCCAGGAGCGGCTTCTCGGTCAGGCGCCGTGACCCGCCGCCTCGGACCCGCGCGCTCACGCGCCGATAGCTCTCGGCCACGTCGGCCTCGGCCCAGTCCCGAAGCGCGAGCCCCGAGCGGTAGGCGACGATCGTCTTCAACGCCACGCACCGCGTGGCCGCCGCCCGGAGCTCGCTCCGGAACGCCTCCCGGAATTCTTCCCACGGGAGGGCCCGGGCCAGGAGCGCCTCGGCGCAGGTCTCGATCCGGAAGACCTCGTGGACCCGACACGGCAGGAGCTCCCTCATCTCGACGAGCGACATCGCCTCGGCGGGATAGCCCGTGTCGACCAGGAGGGCCGTGATGCGCTGCTCGGCCCAGAGCCGCCGGGCCGCCTGGCGACCGCCGACCGGTCGGCGCGCCAGCACCGCCTCCACCGTGGGCTCGACGCCCAGGCCCTCCGCGAGCCCTCGGAGCGCGCGGCGGTAGTAGGCGACGTGGGGGATGTGGGCGGCCATGGCTCCCGGCCGCCCTTCGCTGAAGAGGTTGGCAAATCGATCCGGCGCGACCCTCCAGGGATCGACGAAGAATGGATGACAGTGGCCATCCACGACCGCGAGGTCCGAGAGGTCGATTGCGGGCGGCACGGGGGCCGCGGCTACGGCATGTCGGGGGGGTCTCGGAGGACCCCCCCGATGCCCCCCCGTCGTGGCGGCGGCAAAGCCGACGCTCGGACGCTAGTCGACGCATTCCGTGATGGGGTCATCGGCGGCTGATTACTCCGACACACGGCTAGTCTTTCCCGAGCTCCTTGTCGTCGAGAATCCGGAAGCCCACCTTCAGTGTGACCTGGAACCGGGTCACCTTGTTGCTCTCGATGACGCCGCGGATCTCGGTCACCTCGAACCAGTCGAGATTGCGCACGGTCTTCGTCGCCCGGGCGATGGCGTTCTTCACCGCTTGATCCACGCCGCGGTCCGACACTCCGACCAGCTCGATCAGCTTGTATGTCTTCTCCGGCATCGCGCTCACCTCCTGGTCAGCATTGACGCAGAACCCCCGTGGAATGCGGCACCGGGCACAGTGCGGGCCGAGCCTCCGCGACCGGATCGCGTCGATTCATGGCAGCCGGATCGTAGCACGGAATGCGGGCGCCGAGACGATGGGCGGGGGCCAATCGCGAACGGGAAGGACTGTCGGAGCCTCTACGGCCGCGGCCGCGCGATGACGGCCGCGACGTGGTCGAGGAGCGTGTCCAGAGATGTCGTCTTGGGCAGGATCCCGGCGATCCGGAGCGACGCCGCCCCCGGGGCGTCGATGGAGTCCCGGAGATGCTCCCCGAGCGCGGAGACGATCAGAACGGGTACATCTCTCCGCGCGGAGCTCGCCCGAAGACGGGCTAGGAACTCGAATCCATCCATCTCCGGCATCGCCATGTCCAGGACAATGAGATCGGGGCCGATCTCCTCGAGGCGACTCAGCGCCTCGACACCCGCCGCCAGGCCGACGACACTGTACCCCGCACGTTCCAGCGCGTCGACGAACGTCTCCCGCACGGCCTCATCGTCGTCGAGAACGAGCACTTGCGCTCCAGGCATCGCGGCCCCCGGGGGGTTGTCCCTCGACCCTACGGGCCTCGGTTCTCGCGCCGCCAGCTCGCCAGGGTGATCATCTCGCCGACCAGCTGAATCGCTCGGCGCAGATCCGACGGGGCGCACGGCTTGGCCAGCATCATCGCCCCGGTCTTCTGGAGAAACTCCTGGGTCTCGGAATTGACGGTGTCGCCGGTCAGGAAGATCATGCGGCGACAGAGCTCCGGCTGGCGGCGCTCCAGGGCTCTGAAGAGGCCAGGCCCGTCCAGTCCCGGCATCCGGATGTCACTCAGGATGACGTCGTAGCTCCGCTCTTGAAGCTTCTCGAGCGCCATGAGCCCGCTGGAGGTCGTGTCGATCTGATGGCCGTCGTTCGACAGGACCTCGATCATCAGCTCGAGAAAGTCCGGCTCGTCATCGATGACGAGGATCGTCCGGGGTGTCGTCCGCACCGCCGCGCTGCGTTCGGGGACCTTCGGGGGTTCGGGCGGCGTGATCGGAAGCTCGATCCGGAACACCGTCCCCTCGCCTGGTGCGCTCTCCAGCCGAATCGAGCCGCCATGTCCCTCGACGATCCCTCGGCAGAGGGAGAGGCCCAGACCCGTGCCTTGCCCGATCGGCTTGGTCGTGAAGAAGGGCTCGAAGACGCGGGCCTGGTTCTCCGGGAGGACGCCCGGTCCATTGTCCGCGACCTCGATGAAGATACGTCCCCGGGCTCGGTCGTGGCGCGTCGTGCACCGGAGCTGGCGCGGGGTGCTCACCTCGCGCAAGGCCTGGAGGGCGTTCGAGACGAGGTTGACGACCAGCTGGTGGAGCTGCTGGGGATCCGCCTGGAGCACCGGAAGCTCGGCGTCGAGGTCCAGGGTCACGCTGACCTCGTCCACCCGCAGCGGGTAGGCGAGAAGCTCCACCGCCTCCTCCACGACCTCGTTGAGTCGCACCTCCCGCTGCTCGGGCTTGCGCTGGCGCGCCAGGGCCAGGAAGTTGCGGACGATACGCGCGCACCGATCGGCCGCCTTCACGATCCTCTGGGCCCGGGTCTCGAGCGGCCCGCCGGCCGCCGCTTGCCGGAGCATGGTGGCCTGGCCCATGACGACCGCGAGGGGATTGTTCAGCTCGTGGGCGACGCCTGCCAGCAGTGAGCCCATGGCGGCCAGCTTCTCGGCCTGATAGCGCGCCTCGCGTTGTCGCGCGAGCTCTTCCTCCGCGTGGTGCCGTTCGGTCGTATCCTGCGCCTGGACGATGAAATAGCTGGGAGCTCCGGTCGCCCCCCGCACGAGCGACACGCTGGCCAGCACCCAGACGAGGCGTCCCGACTTGTGGAGGTACCGCTTCTCCCGCTGGTAGGAGTCGACCTCGCCGGCCAGCATCCGGCGGTCGTGTTCGTGATCCAGGGCAACCTCGTCGGGATGCGTCACCGTGTCGAAGCGGGCGGCCAAGAGCTCGCGCTCCGAGTAGCCGAGCAATGCGCACAGCGCACGGTTGACCCGCAGGTAGCGCCCGTCGAGGGTCTGCAGCGCCATGCCGGTGCCCGAGTGTTCGAAGGCACCGCGGAACCGTTCCTCGCTGTCCCGCAGCGCCTCTTCGGCCCGCTGGTGCGCGGCGATGTCGTCTCTGACTTCCCGGTAGAGTCGAAGGTTGTCGAGCGCCACCGCGGCCTGGGAGGAGAAGGCGGTGGCGATGGCCTGATCCTCGGCCGTGAAGCCGTCTGCGCGCTTCGTCCGGATGCTGAGCACCCCGATCACGCGCTCGGCGAGCTTCACCGGAACGGCGAGGATGGCCCGGTATCCGAGACGCTGGAGGGTCTCCCGATGTCCGGGGATCAAGCGCCAATCACTGAAGGGGTGCCCCACCACGAGGGGTTCCCCGGCGGCCGCCACCCAGCCGCTCACGCTCTCACCGATCTTGAGCGGTTGCCACGGCGTGGGGTCGTCTTCGCTCCCCCAGGTCCCGGTGACGACCAGGGCGTCCCCCTCCCGGAGTCGGAATCCCACCGCATCGGCCTGGAGCAACCGCCCGCACGCTTCGGCGATCTTGCCCAGGAGGGACTCGGCCGGCTGCAGTCGGGAAAGTTCGCGGCTGAGCTCCAGGAGCGCTTCGAGGCGCGACTGCCGGGTCTTCACATCCTGAACGAGCCGGGCATTTTCGATGGCCACCGCCGCCTGGCGGGCGATGGCCTCGACGAGCTGAAGCTCCTCGGAGGTAAACGCATGCGACTCGCGCAGCCAGGCGATGCCGAACCCGCCGATGACGCGTTCCCGCGCGCGCATCGGAAGAACGAGCAGGGACTTGTGCGGCAACAGCCGGGCCCATGCGTGGTCGAGCCGGGGGTCACCTTGGCTCTCGCTCGCATAGACGGCGCCCTCCAGCCGTTTCGCGTGTTCCACGAGGGGTCCCGACAGGGTCGCCGGGCCGATGGCCGCCAGGACGGCGGGCGGAACGTGATAGCCTGCCAGCGGAATGAGCTGGTCGGCGCCCGGGCTGAAACCCCACGCTCCGCCCACGTCGGCTCCCAGGACGCGCACCATCTGGCGGGTCGCACGCCGGACGATCTCAGTGAGCTCCAGGGTGGAGCCGAGGGCCTGGCTGACGGCCAAGAGGGTGTTGGTCTGGGCGAGCTGCCGCTGAGCTTCGTCGTAGAGCCGCGCGTTCTCCAGTGCCAGGGCTGCCTGGTCCGCAAAGGCCTGCGCGAATCGGATCTCCTCGGCACTGAACGCGCGGCCCAGGCGGTCGCCGATGGCCAGCGCCCCGATCACGCGGTCCCGGACCAGGAGCGGCACCGCGAGGACCGCGCGATAAGGGGTGGCCTCGGCGCGCACCCGCAAGTCGGGCGTGAGCCGGACCCGCGGGTCGGACAGAACATCGGTGGTGGCCGCCGGGCGACCTTCGGCCGCGGCCAGGCCGGCCACCCCGGTGCCCTCTTCGAGGACCACCCCGACCCTGACCGCGCTCGAATCTCCCGCGACGGCCATGGCCATGAGGTCTCGAGTGTCGGCGGCGCGCCGGTAGAGGACCGCCATCTCGGCTCCATACACCTCGAGGACCCGCTCGACGATACACCGGCCGACCTCACTCGGGTCGAGGGACTGGGCGAGGAGGCGGCCGACTTCGGCGAGGGCCTCGGCCGCTTGGCGGCGCGCCTCGCTCGCCCGGAGGTCCGCCTCCGCTCGTCGGAGCCGCAAGAGGGCGTTGACGGTCGCGACCAGTTCGGTGGTGTCCACCGGCTTCGTCAGATACCCGTCGGCCCCCGCATCCAGCGCCCGCACGCGGTCGCCGACCTCGCGAAAGACCCCCGAGAGGAGCAGCACCGGAATCGCGCGAGTCGCCGGATCGCCCTTCAAGTGATGACAGACCTCGACGCCGTCCGTGTCGGGCAGGCGGACGTCGAGGACGATCAGCGCGGGCTGCTGCTCAGCGGCCCAGCGGAGCGCCTCGGCGCCGGTGGCGGCCTCTCGAACGTCGAAGCCCGCGTCCGCCAGGAGGATGCCCATGGCTTCCCGCCAGTCCTGTGCATCGTCGACGAGAAGGAGCATCGGCTTGGGCTCACCGGGCACGGCGGATCCCGTCAGTGCCGCGGCCACCGGCGGTCGCCGCGTCACAGAGGGACCGCCGCCGGCGCGCGGTAGCGGAGACGCTCGCTGTCCCCCGCCCCGATCGATTCGAGCCGGCCGCACGTCGCTGTCCATGTGTGCCAGACAGGTCTAGAAGTGTCCTGGACCCAAGCCCCGGCGCGGGCCGAAGTCCCAACCAGGCCATCGCCGGACGGAGAGACAGTCCTCGCCCATGCAAGATCGATGCTAGGAGTGCCCGGGCCGCAGATCGACGATCTTACCGGGAGTTATGTTCGAGCCCAGGCGGAAGCCGGCGAATCCGGCTGACGAGGCGCTGACCAGCGATCCATTTCTGACCGGCATCCTGACCCCTGGGCGCGACGCAGGACCGCTTCACCGGCGTGACGCGCGCTCAGGCGGATGCCGGTCGCGCGAGGTCAGCGCCCGGTGCCCATCGTGCGCGCCCGATCTCAGCCTCGCCGGCGGCGAACGGCGGCCTGGAGGGCCCTGGCGAGCACCTCTTGCTCAATCGGCTTCGTGAGGTGGGCGTCGAATCCCGAGGCCCACGTCTCGAGGTAATGGGCGTCGTCGCCGAGGGCGGTGGCGGCGAGAATGGGGACGTTCGCCCACCGTGGATTACGTCGAACTCGCCGGGCAAAGGCCACTCCATCCATCCGCGGCATGAGCAAGTCCGCCACGATGGCATCGGGCTTCACCCGCTGAAGGGCCCGCAGCCCGGCCAGTCCGTCTTCCGCGACCCGAACACGAGCGCCGAGACCCTCCAGCATCCGGCGTAGCAGGTCGCGGATGTCCGGGTGATCCTCGAGCACGAGCACGACGAGGTGGTCGAGCCGTGGACCCTTGCCGCGGCGTCGTGGCCCTCGGGAAGTGCTCGTACCACGCGGCCACTGCCCGAACAGGCTCCCGGCCGGAACGTTGCCGCGACGCCGTTGGCCCGAGGAGTCGGCCAGGGAGGGCATCGAGACCTCACCGTTCATCTGTCAGTCGAGCGAGGACGCGGGGACGGGAGCCCGCACCGCACGCGCGACGAAGAATCCGCGCGTGTTCAGGATAGCCGTCGAGTCGACGGAGAACCGGCGTGGCCCACGCCGGCGCTCGACGGACACTTTCCGAACCGTCCGTCGCCGATCTTCGATGATGCGACGGTCCCAGATCACTGCGGTGGTAGGGTCATCCGCGTAGCGGGCCCGGAGCACCTGAAACAGCTCCGGAGCGCCGCGGCGGACGATCACGAGGCGCGCGACCGGCGGCTCCATTTGCCGCTCAGGCCTAGCACCTCCCATGCCACGCAGCGGCCCACTCATGCAGGCCGCTTTTCGTGGGCATTTCCGTCGCTGGCCCGGCCGCCGCCCGCCGCGTCCTGGCCAGTTTTGGGCCGATCGCGGTGAAAGCCTGACCGCTCTATTGGGGCGGCTGGGCCGTCAGTACTTGTAGTTCACCGGGCCCCATCAACGTGTCGCCATGATGCGACCCACGAGGTTGCAGACCGCGGCAAAACGCGGCGCGACACGCAACCCCCGCGCAACCAGCATGGCCTCTCCCCCGGGGGCACTGGGCACGACCCCCCGGGGGGCACGCGCGTGGGCGGGGGCCCCAGGGCGCACCTTGAGTCGCCAATCACGGTCCAACCGCCCCGGGTGGGCTGGCGGCGCGCACCGAGGGTGAGATGACTAACGAACAGGCCACGGCGTTCCAGCACCTCCGACGACTGGCCCGGCCGTGTCGCTTCCGGGTGATCGCGGACGCGGAGGGCTTCCCGATCATGCCGGGCCGGCTCGGGCAGCTCGAATACCACGACGGCCGGGACCTGGCGGCCTTCACCGACCGCCCGCGGCTCCACGGGACGCTCTGGGCGATCCCCGGCGTCCGCCGGCACCAGACGGGCGACCGCGAAGTGCGCGCCGTCTTCCCGCCCGAGGCCCTCGAGCAGGTCGCCGGGGTGATCCGAGCGAAGCGCCGACGGCCGGGCCGTCCGCTGAGCCCTGAGGCCGTCCGGAATCTTGCCCTGGGGCGACGTATTAGAGCGACTTCCCGCCTCTAGGATCGCGTCGGGCCCGGTGAGGCATGGAGAGAGCCGCGGAGCACGGGTCGGCCTCGTCTGGCCGGGCTCCGCGTGGCGAGACTTTGGTCAAAGGAGTCCGGGGCGCGGACCATCAGCCGGTGAGCGCTGCCCTCATGATGTTGCCGCACTGGCGGTACGCGGTGGGGAAGGCGGCCTTCTTGTCTCCCTTTTTCAGGTGTGGAGGTGTGGAGGGCGGCATGGGTCCTACGATACGCGCGAGGTGGGCGCCCCGTCCCTTTTCCAGTTCTCAGGGCATCGGGTGTCCAGACGGTGGTGCCGGTGGCATCGTGAGCCGGAACGTCGTGCCCTGGCCGGGCTCGCTGTGCACCGTGATCCCGGCCCCGGGCTGCTCGGCGACCAGCGACCGGACGATGGAGAGGCCGAGACCCGTCCCCTCGGGCTTGGTGGTGTAGAACGGTTCCCAGATCGTCTCGAGCGCATCGGGGGGAATTCCGGGACCTGTGTCCGACACCTCCACGATGACGGATCGGGCGGCATTCTCACGATGGTCGTCGTCAACCCGTGCCCGGAGCACGAGTTGCCCGCCGGCCTCCCCCATCGCCTCGATCGCGTTCGTCGCGAGGTTGAGGAGGATCTGCATGAGCTGACTTCGATCGGCTCGCACGGGCGGAAGGTCCGGCCCGACCTCCGCGGCTACCGTCACGCCGGCCTTGCGAGCCGCGTATGCAACGAGTTCGTGGATGGCCGCGAGCAAGGGCCCCACCTCGAGCCATTGGGGTTCCGCCTTCGGCGGCTTGCCATAGGTCGACAAGCCCTCGACGATTCGATGCATTCGCTCCACCGCATCGCCCAAGCGGCTCAGGTGGCTGAGCGCGCGCTCCCGCTGGAGCGAGCCGGTGGCCTCAAGTTGCGTCCGCAGGAGATGCATCCGCCCGGAGACCACCATCATCGGATTCCGCAACTCATGCGCGACTCCGGCCGCGAGCCGGCCCAGCGCAGCGAGGCGCTCGTGGACGATCACGCGCTCGCGGTCCACGGCGTGGGATACCGCAAGGCCGAGCTGTGTCCCCACCGACGTGAGGAGCGCGAGCATCGAATCCGTCGATGGCACCGGCTGCCGACTCAGGAGGCTCAGTGCCCCGAACGCCACGCCGTGGGCCACCATCGGGGTCGAGGCAATACTCTGAAACCCGGCCTCTCGGATGGCGACAGCCCCGCGCGGGATGAGCTCGCCGGGGTACGCCTGCACCGGGACCACGAGCGCCCGCCGCTCGCTCACCGCTCGCCCCGCTGCCCCTGCTCCGACCGGGATCGTGGCGATGCCCGCCTCCACGGCCGGCGGCAGCTCCCTCGCATGGATGAGGCGGAGCGTCTTGCCTCGCGGGTCGAGGAGGAACGCGGCGGCGGCGGCGAAACCGAGCAGGGGCAGGACATGCTCGACCGCGAGGCGGACGATGTCCTCGACCCGGTTGCCTTGCGCTAGCGCCCGGTCCAGCGCAAAGAGCACTTCCAGCTCTTCTTGCCGCACCTTGATCGTCTCCGCCATCGCCCGAGCATTCTGACCGATTCGCTCGAGCTCGCGGATACGCAGCCGAGGCATCGCCGGCAGATTCATGCCCGGAGCGTCGGCTAAGCGGCGCAAATAGTGCCGGAGCGTGTCGAGTTGCCCCTGCGCGAGCCGTCCTCCGACGAAGGCCGTCCCCACGCTCAGCGCGACGGCCAGGAGCCCGGCGATGAGAATTCCGCGCACGACGACATACCGGCCGCCGGCCAGGACGTCAGCCGAAGCCGCTTCGATGCCAATCGTCATGCCGAGAGCAGGGATCGCTCCCCAACTCACGATCCGTTGTTGGCCGTTCACCGTCACCAGCCGTGCGTCGTGGCCGGACTGCCCCAGACCGGTGAGAGGTGAACCATGCCAGTCCTCGAGGACGGGATCCGTCTCGCCTGAGTTGACACGGAATCCATGCTCCTGTCGATCGAGCAGAAAGATGCGCCCCAAGTGACGGGGCTCGTACCCGCGAAGCGCCTCGGTGATCGTCTTGAGTTGAATCCCCATGGCCGCCACGCATACCACCTGATCGCCGTCGCGGACCGGCGTCATCAAGGTGAGCACCGGGTGCCTGGTACGACGACTGATGAGCAGTGGCGACACGGCGGGCGCATGCCGCGCAAGCACGTCCTGAAAGGGCGGCCGGTCCGCATAGTTCCGCCCCACCGTCGACTGGCCGCTGGCCTCGTCGATGGCGGGACTGAAGGCCATGGCGCGACCGGCCGGGTCCAGGACAAAGACTGCGAGCGCGCCGGAGATTGGGCGCGCCTCTTCGAGCTTCTGCTGCAAGAGGCCTGGCTGAAGGCAGAGTCGCTCCTGTTCGATTCGGCGGGCAAGCCCTTCGAGGACCTGGACGCGGTCCGCACCCAGGGCCTGGACGATCGCCGCCAGGGTCTCGACAGTCGCCGCCTGCTGGAGACGAAACCGCTCGGCCACCTGCTCGCGTTGTCCGGAGAGCCAAAGGGCCGACAGAACGCCGATCGGGAAGATCCCGACGAGGAGGACGAATGGTAAGTGAAACCAAATAAAGCTCAGTGGGCCGTTCCGAGGCCGCATTCTGTCACTCGCCGGTATGAAGCCCAACCGATGACTCGGCGTTCCGGCGGCTTACGAGCCGACAGAGCAGGAGCACACGGCGGTCCGAAGCTCTTTTCACCCACATGTCGGCCGGCATGCCCATACCGCCTGCCAGGGTGTCCGCTCCTAGGCTGAGCCCACGGCCCCCGTAATCGAATGCGCCCGACCGGCCGCGTAGAACGTGGCCCGCCAGCCCTCGTCGCCGTAGCGGGGGAGCTGGAGGTCGTACCTTTGGCGCGCCATGCCGCTGTCGATGAGGCCGAGACCGGTCTACGAATCGACCCAGCGGCGGAGGATGGAGAAGATCCCCGGCTCCGGACCGGATCACGTAGATGAGACGCGCCCGGCGGCGCAGCTCGAGGTCATCCATCGGGCGCTCCCGCAGGCACCGCCGATAGATCGATCCACCACACGGCCATCGGCCGCCCCTTGGCATCGAAGACGTCGATCCGTCCCGTCGTGGCGTCCACGATCGCCGAGCCGGCGCGCGTGCCGGCCGCGGCGAGGAAGCTGAGGCACCGCGCGTCGACCCAGGCGTGCGGGCCGCAGCCGGTCATGACGAGCGAGGCGCTGACGGCGTACTGGTCGGTGGTCATGGTCGTTGGCTTCCGGGCAGCGGGCCGGGGCGTCAGGGCACCGGCTCAAGTCCCTGACGCTGGGAATCGTGGAGAACGGCCCGGCCCCGGATGTCGGGACTGTAGGCGGTCCGGTGGCGGGCTGTCAAGAGTGCCCGGCCTACGGCTTCCGCGAGGGCTGACTCCGTGTCTTCCCCCTCACCCAGGCTCGAAGTTCAGCCCAACGGGGGCGGTACGTACTCGACGGAGATGCTCGGGTGGTGTCTGTATGTCGAGGATGGGGCTCATGGTTCGTGGTACGCCGCAGGCGGGGTCCGGGATACCATGCTGCGGGGCGTGCGGCACGCTACTGGAGCGGACCCGGCAGGTTTGGGAGGCCGAGCTCCGGCGGCTCCTGGCGGCGGTCCAGGCGAGCCTGGCGGAGGCGGAGCGGGTCCCACGCGGGGGGCTTGACACCAAGTGAACAATACTTCACTATGACACCGACACCGAGGCAACTAGGGATGAGGTTGAAAAGGCTCCGCGAGGAGAAGCACCTGAGCCAAGAGGCGCTGGCCAAGAAGGCTAGGGTCACCCGTGAGTACGTAAACAAGCTTGAGGCAGGGAAGCACGACCCGACGCTGGGCGTGCTCCAGCGCCTCGCGAAGGCCCTTGGCGTGCCGGTGACGGAGCTGTTGGAGTAGAAGACCCGTGCGGGGATGCCGCGGCCCACACACACGCGAGGGTGGATGGTCCGGGACCGCGCGGATGGCACTCCCACGGCAGGCTCTTGCCGCACATTGCTAGAATGGGGGCTGTGGCCTCGCTCCGGCTGGCATACCTGGCGCTGGCCGGCGGCTTGCTCGCGTACGGCGCCAGCCTCATCTGGCTCGGGCTCCGCCGCGCCCGCCGACCGGCCGGGCTCACGCTGCGCATCCTGATGGTGCTGGCGGTGCTGATCGCCGTCGCGGGCACCGTGGCGGCGGTGATTCTCGAGAGGCGCGCGGCGGCGCCGTGGTGATGGTGGGACCCCCGGCCATCGTCTCGCGCGTGGCCCGGGCGCGCGGTCAGCGAGCGCGGGCGCGCCGGCCGCTTCGGGGCGCCGCCGGGGTGGAGGCGGCCGCCGGCGCCGGGGCGAGCGCCCCGTCGGTGACACCGGCGACGGCGATGCCGGCGTCGGCGAGCGGCTTGGCGATCCGATCCCGGATCCAGTGCTCGTCCCACCACTCGAGCGGCGACGTGTACACGCCGTGAATCAGCATCGCGAAGTGCAGGTGATCGCCGCCGGCTAGCCCGGTCTCTCCGCTCCGCCCGAGCGCCTCGCCCTTGGCGACCGTCTGGCCCGCCTTCACGGCGATCTCGGAAAGATGCCCGTAGAGCGTGAAGAGGCCCAGGCCGTGGTCCAGCACGACCATGTTGCCGTAGATTCCGTTGAATCCCGTGAACACGACGCGTCCCGCGTTCGAGGCGTCTACGGGACTCTGCTTGCGCGAAGCGAGGTCGATCCCCAGGTGCCACTGGGTGTCCACCGTCCGCCCGTCGGCGAGGTAAGTGCGCTCCTCCGGGAAGTTCGCGAACACCTTGGTGTTGGGCTGCTGGCGGAACACGCCCTGCCACAGGGGCTTCGGAGCGCTCCCGGTCTGGGAAAGCTCGCGGATCTTCGCCTCGGCGGCCTTTCGACCGTCCCGGTTTACCGTGAGGAACGCCTGGAGGAGCTGCTCGCCCGTCGCCGTGCCGGGCGTCTGGGGGGCGAGCTCGGGCACCTTGCGCTGGAGGAACGCCTCGGTCAGGCGGATCGTGTCCTTCGGGAAGCGCACCGGGAGGAAGGTCACCGGCACCCCGATCAGACGCTGATTGCCCGCCTCGTCCTCGGCGAAGAGGCTCGGTGGCGTCTGGGCGCCGTGGTAGGGGATCGTGAACAGTGCGACGTGCACCGCCGGGTCCTGGGTGAGGCCGGCGACCCCGGGAAAGAAGGCGGCTCCGACCTGGACGCCCGAGCGGCTCGCGCCCGCCACGCGGTAGACGGCGATCCCGGCGCCTGCGTGCTTGATATAGCCCGTCGCCGACCGGAGCTCGAGCGTCGGCGGGGTCAGATCGACAGCGAAGCGGTGGGTGAGCCGCGGGCCCGGGTCCTGGCGGAGGCGCCACACGGTGTCGCGCGCGAAGACCTGGAGCTCGGCGTCACCCTCCTTGAGACCGAGGGCGGCCGCTTCCAGGTTGAGGGGCCGGTCGGCCTCTCGCGGTGCCGGCGACGCGAACGCTTCGGTCAGGACCACGCGCGCCGTCCCCCCCTGAATCACTCGCGCCTCGACGGAGCGGAGGCCGCCGGCCGGGGCCCGCAGCCGCATGGTCACGGTGCGCTTGGGGTGGCCGAGGGCGGTGAAGGCAGGGTCGAGGTTGACCGCGACGAGCGGCTGGCGCTGGCGCCACAGGACGAACCCACCGGCGAGACCCAGCAGAACGAGCAGGACGATCCAGACCTTCCAAACGCGGAACATCAGGTCGCATCGTACACAGGCGGTGCTCCGCCGTCAAACTTTCGGAAGCCCGTAGGGAAACTCGCCGGGCTGCCCCGCTTCGGCGGCCGCCTCGGCGAAGCGGTGCGACCGGCTTGAGCCGGCCAGGCTTCTCTCGTAGAATGGGGCCGGCCATTCCCCTATCCCTGTACACCACACACACATCACGGAGGTCCTCATGGCTCAGATGAAGGAGTTCGCCGGCGTCTACTATCGGGAGGGCGCCCTCGATCCCAAAACGATGCAGCTCGTGGCCCTCGCGGCGATGGCCGCGGCCGGCTGTACCTCCTGAGTGCCGGGACGCTTCGCGGCTGCGAAGCAAGCCGGCGCCACCGACGACGAGCTCAGCGAGACCCTCTACTACGCGATGCGGGGGGCCGCCCGCGCGACGTGGAGCACCATCAAGCACATCGACGGGATCGAGGATCTGAACAAGGACTGGAAGACCAAGTTCGAGCGTGAGAACGGCAAAGCCTAGCCCCAATCGGCAAATTGCCGAAGCGCGTTTGCCCCCAATTTCCCTCTCCCCCACCGGGGGGAGAGGGAGCGGATAGGAGCGGCCGGGTTACTCGGACACACGCCTTGTGCGCCGCTAGTCCGCCAGCCTGGTAGGTCGCCAGAGGCCAGGAGGACCATGCCGTACGCCAGGACCGACGATCGTGTGCGGATTTACTACGAGGAGGACGGATCGGGCAGCCCGCTGGTCCTGGCGTACGGCATCGGGGGCAACACCGACATGTGGAACACCAACGCGGCCGCCCTCGCCGCCCGGCATCGACTCGTCCTCTGGGAGCCGCGGGGCCATGCTCGCTCCGACAGTCCCGAGGATCCGGCCCGGTATTCGTTCCAGCGGTGGGCGCTCGACCTTCGCGATCTGCTCGATCACCTGAGGATTCGGAGGGCTCACGTGGGCGGGCTCTCGCTGGGCGGCGGCATCGCGACCCGGTTCGCGCTCCGCTACCCGGGCCGGGTCCGGTCGCTCATCGTCACCAACTCCTCCTCGGCGTCCGGGCTTCCGCTGTCCGTGGAAAACCTCGTGATGCGGGCCCGGAGCATCGAGATCACCCTCGACCAGGGAATGGACGCCATGGCCGAGTACGCCATGACGGGCAACCCCAACGTGGCCGGGCGCCTCGCCCTGGACCCGGGCGCCAAAGCCGAATTTTACGAAGAGTATCGGCGGCTCAGTCCCATCGGCTATGCCAACTCCCTCCGGAGCCTCATCGCCATGGACCACATCACCGGCGACCTTCACCGGCTGCACCGGATCCCGGTGCTGCTGGTCGGCGGGGACCAGGACCCGTCGCTCGGCCCCATGAAGGTCATGCACCGAAAGATCCGGGGCTCGAAGCTCGTCGTGCTCTCCCCGGCGAGCCACTTCGCCAACCGGGATCAGCCCGAGGCCTGGAACCGCGCGGTCCTCGCCTTCCTGGCCCGGTGCGACCGGCCCCGCCGCACCGGGCCGGCCCGCTCGCGCGCCGGCCGGGGCTGAGCCGGCCCGGTCGCGCCGCGCGACGCATCCCGGGGCTTCCGACGGCGTTCGCTCGTTTCGGCTACCTGTCGTCCTTGAACGCCATGTCGGAGGCCTTGATTACCTCGTCCCCGCGCGCCTTCCAGACGAGGCGGCGGTTCACGCCGTAGAGGTCGACCTGCTGGTAGAGGGGCATGGCCGCCGCCTCTTCCACCCAGAGCCGGTTGATCCGGTGGTAGAGCTCGAGGCGCTTCTTTTCGTCCATCGTGCCCTGCGCCTCGTCCACCAGCCTGTCGAACTCGGGATTGTGGTAATTGACGAAGATCCCGCCCGTCCGGAACAGCGGGACGTAGATGCTCTCGGCGTCGTAGGTACCCGCCCCCCAGCCGATGAGCCACACCGGTCCGGCCTTGTGGACGTAGGCCATGCTGTTGAGGTAGTTGCCCCACTCGTAGGTGCGGGGCGTCGTGCGGATGCCGGCCCGCGTGAGCTGACCGCTCACGGCCTCGGCCACCTCCTTGTCGCGGACGTACCGGCCCTGGGGACTGTTCAGGACGATGTCGATCCCGTTGGGGTGGCCGGCCTCGGCCAGGAGCCTGGCGGCCTGGGCCGGGTCGGGCCGGAGCGGCTTGAGCTCGCGATCGAACCCGAAGTGCCGGTCCGTCAGCATGGTGGCGACCCGGACACCCTTCCCGTCCAGGACGGTCCGGATGAGCTCGTCCACGTCGACCGCGACGTTCATGGCCCGACGCACGCGGCGGTCCACGGTCGGCCCCGCGTAAGGGCCGACCACCTTGTGCTGGGCGTCCATCTGGTGGGTGTAGTACAGGAGCTGGATGGTCCGCACACTGGGAGCCGTGGACAGGGTGACGCGCGGATGGCGATCGATGACGGGCGCCAGATGGGGCGGAATGTTGACGGCCAGGTCGATCTCGCCGTTTTGCAGCGCGGCCACCCGCACGGCGTCGTCGGGGATCGGCCGGAACACGACCGTCTTGATCTTCGGCGCGCCCCGCCAGTACTGCTCGTTCGCCTCGAGGACGATCTCCTCGTCCTTCGCCCACCGGACGTACCGGTAGGGACCGGTGCCGATCGGGTTCTTCGAGATGTATGTCGAGTCCTTCCCTTCGTACGCCTTCGGGGGATACATCGCGGCCTGGGCGAAGGCCATGGCCTTCGCGAAGATCGGCCAGGGCTTCCGGGTATGGACGCGGACCGTGTGGGGGTCGACGATCTCCACCCGGTCGATCGGCACGAAGTTGGGAGTGGCGCGGAGCTTGTTGGCGGGATTCGCCAGGCGCTCGAGGCTGAACTTCACCGATTCGGCCGTGAACTCCTCGCCGTTATGGAAGCGGACGCCCCGCCGCAGCTTGACCTCCCAGGTCGTCGGCGCCACGGTCTTCGGCAGCTCCACGGCCAGCGCCGGCACGAGGTCGAGGTTCTGGTCCCGCATGACGAGCCCCTCGTAGAGATGGCGGGCCAGGTTGGAGGCCGGCGTCTCCTGCTGGTTCATCGTGTCGAGGCTCGTCGGATCGACGCCCTGGGCGATGACGACGCGGCCGGACGGCGCGGCCGCCGCCGTCAGGGGAAGGGCGAGGAGGAGGAGCGACGAGGCGATTCGTCGGACGAGCATGCGGCGCCTCCGAGTCGGAATGTTGGGGGCAGCGATGAACGTTACTCTAGCCGGCCCGCGCGGCGCCGGTCAAGGCGCTGTCCTCATGTGATTCGCAGTATGATGACGGCATGAGCCATTCCACGCTCTGGCGGACGTTCACGCTCCGTGATCGACCCGAGCTGGAGCCCGAGTTCGAGCGACTCGCCGAGGAAGGATGGCCCCGCTTCATGCGCCAGCGAGACGAGCTCGGCTGCGGACGCTACTGGCCGGCGCTCTTCACCGAGTTCGCCGACTGGCAGCTCGCGGTGTGCGGTCAGTTCGGCCGGGTCGTCGCGGTCGGGCACGCGATCCCATTCGTCTGGGGCGGCCAGGCCGACGCCCTTCCCCCCAGCATCGCCGGGATCATGGAGAATGCGGCGCACGCACGGGCGCACGGCCGCCCGCCGACGACGCTCTCCGCCCTCGCCGTGCTGGTGGACCGGCGCCATCGTGGGGAGGGGCTCAGCCGGGCCGTCCTGACCGCGATGGCGCAGCTGGCGCAGGGAAAGGGCCTCGAGGCGTTCGTGGCCCCCGTCCGGCCGACGCTCAAGGCCAGCTATCCGCTCGCGGGCATGGGGCAATACGTCAAGTGGACGGATGGCGAGGGGCTGCCGTTCGATCCGTGGGTGCGTACTCACGCGAAGCTCGGAGCCGAGATCGTCGGCGTGCTCCCCCGGGCGATGGTCATCGTGGGAACGGTGGGGGCGTGGGAGGAGTGGACGGCCATGCGCTTCCCCGACTCCGGGACGTACGTCGTCCCGGGCGCGCTTCAGCCGGTCACGATCGATCGCGATCGGGACGAAGGACGCTACGAGGACCCGAACGTCTGGATGCGGCACCCGATGTCGGAGCGGAGGGCCGGGCGATGAACATCTTCAAAGCCATGGCCGTGAGGAGCGTCGAGGAAGCGACGCGGGCGATCCCCGTCATCGACTTCGGTCCCGCGCTCCGAGGCCAGCCGGGTGGGCTCGACGCCGTCGCGGGCGAGGTGCGGCGCGCCTGCGAGCAGGTCGGCTTCTTCTACCTCGCCGGTCACGGCGTGCCCCCGGCGGTGGTCGATGCCGCCTTCCGGGCCGCGCGCGAGTTTCATGGGATGCCGCTCGAAGAGAAGCTCGCGCTCAGGATCAACGAGAACAACATCGGCTACCTGGCGGTGAACCAGAGCATCCAGGGGGCGTCCACCGTCCACAAGGCCACTCGACCGAACTACAACGAGAGCTTCTTCATCAGCCACGACCGGGACGCCAGCCACCCCGATGTCCTCGCCGGTACTCCGCTCCGCGGCCGCAACCAGTGGCCCGAGGGGCGCGAGGGGATGCGGTCCGCGATGGTCAGGTACTTCGAGACCCTGGAGGGGCTGGGCGAGGGGATGCTGCCGGTGCTCGCGCGGGCGCTGGACATGCCGCCCGGCCACTTCAGCCCGTTCTTCCGGAACGAGGCGCACATCAACCTGCGCTTCCTGCACTACCCGCCGCAGGACACGGAGGACGACGAGCAGTTCGGCCAGGGGCCCCACACCGACAACTCGTTCGTCACCATGCTCGCCCGAGAGGATGTTCCCGGGCTCGCCGTCCGTCTCCCCGGCGGGGAGTGGCTGGCCCCGCCGGTGATCCCCGGGACGTTCCTCGTCAACCTCGGCAACATCATGAAGCGGTGGTCGAACGATCGCTTTCTCTCGACCCCCCACGGGGTGCTGAACGATTCGGGTACGGACCGCTACTCGATCGCCTTCTTCTACAGCCCGAACGTGGAGACGGTCATCGAGTGCTTGCCGACGTGCGTCGGCCCCGGCGATCCGGCGCGATACCCCCCGGCCGTGTATCGCGACCTCGTTCTGGAATTCTACAACGCCAACTACTTCCACCGTCAGGCCTACGCCGGAAGCCCGCAGACCGCCGGCTGAGCGGCCGGCCCTCGTCCACCGTGCGCGCGCCGGCTCGCGTCACGCACGCCAGAAGCCCCGGACGAGCTGCCCGAGGACGTAGACCATGGCGGCGCCCACCACCAGCTTGATGCCGGCCGGGCCTACCACGAACGGGATGCCGAAGATGCCGAACGTCATGAGCAGGCCGCCCGTCAGGATCACGAACATTCGCCGCCAGCGCCGACTGCGTCGCCAGGCACCCGAGCGCCAGGCGGCCTTGATCTCGGAGAACGAAGCCGCGTCCTCGGCCTGGGCCCCGACCGTCCGGCCGCGGATCCGATACGTGGACCGACGCCAGACGTAGGGTCGCGCGGACAGGTCCCGGCTCTGGCGGGCCATCTCCTCGACCTCTACGTGGGTCATCGGCTGGCCCCCGGTGAGCATCAGGTGGATGAGGCCGCCCATGAACAGCACGAAGCCCAGCGCCGCCATGCCGATGGCGACGGCCAGCAGCGGAGGCTGGTGCCGCGCCATGACGTCCTCGAGTGCCTTCATGGCCGGAGACAACTCGCCGAGGGTGATGGCGAGCAGCGCGACGGCCACGGACGCCCCCCACCCGAGGGCCTGTCGTACGCCGCCGGGCGTGCCGGCTGCTCCGGTCGAGAGGGCGGACGGCGCCTCAGGCGCCACCGGCCCCGGCGCTTCCGACTCCTCCTCCTCTCCGGCTGGCGCCGGTGGGCCGGCAGCCGCTCGGGCGTTGGCGCGGCCGATGGCCCGGCCGAAGGCGATGATGAGCGCGTGCAAGCCCCACCATCCCCCCACCACGAGGGCGAGCATGCCGAGGTTGCGCGCGGTGAATCCGCCTTCGGCGCTCCCGAGGAAGCGGGCGAACAGGAGGAGGATGACGAGCCAGCAGCCGACGTAGGCGGCACCCCAGCGGCGACGGCGGGACCACCCCGGTGGCGGCGGCTCGAGGTCGAGCAGGGTCTCGCTCCACTGGACCATCGCGTAGACCATCACCAGCGACACGACGGCCAGCGGAAGGACGAAGGCGAGTAGCAGCTCGGCGGTGCCGGGCGCCCCGGACATCATCCGCTCGATCCGATCCCGGATCCCCGCGGGCTGGGCGGCGAGACGCTATGCCCCGGCCGGGCCTCGGTCGCCGCGCGTGAGGCGGAGCACGTTGAAGGTCGGGACCGGCCTGAGGAGTCCCTTCAAGACGAGAGGGCCCACCTCCTCGGTCTCGGCCAGATCCTCGAGGGCGGTCGCCACCCGGGCGGCCACGAGGATCTGTCCGGCCTTCGCCTCGCCGCAGAGGCGCGCGGCGAGGTTCGTCACCGTCCCGATGGCGCCGTAGTCCCAGCGCCCTTCGAAGCCGATGGCGCCGAGGGTCGCGTAGCCCTGGGCGATTCCGACGCCGAGGTCGAGATCCCATCCGCGTTTGCGCCATCCCGCGCTGAGCGCCTTGACCCGATCGCGCATCGCCACCGCCATCCGGATGGCACGCTCGGCGGGATTCGACACCGGGACGGGGTCATTGAAGAAGACCATCATCCCGTCGCCGGTGAAGCGCTCGAGCGTCCCCTCGTGCTGGAGAATCAGCTGGCCCATCTCGGCGTGGTACTGGCGGAGGACGCCCATCACCTCCTCGGGCTCGGACGTCTCGGCGAATGCGGTGAACCCGCGGAGATCGAGAAACACGACCGTGACCTCCCGGCGGTGCGTCTTCAGGGGATCGTCGGCATCACCGGCCACGATGAGATCGGCCAGCTGCGGCGAGAAGAATCGCTTGAGTCGACCGAGGCGCTCGACCTGAGCGACCTGCTCCCGGACGCGCTCTTCGAGCGTCCGGTTCCACTCCGCCAGTTCCCTGAGGTGCCGCACCTCCTGGTCGCGCAGGCGTTTCTTCTCGAGACAGGCGCCGATCCGGGCCCGGAGGAGCACGGGGTCGAAGGGCTTGGCCAGGTAATCTTCCGCGCCCAGCTCGATGCATCGCACGACGCTCGCGATCTCGTCGAGCGCCGAGATCATCAGGACGGGGATGTCGCGCAGCGCGGAATCGGCCTTGAGGCGCTGGAGGACCTCGTAGCCGTCCATCTCCGGCATCATCACGTCCAGCAGCACGAGATCCACCGGCTCGGTCCGGAGGGCATCGAGGGCCTGGCGGCCGCCGGCCGCCATCCGGACCCGGTAGCCCTGTCGGGCGAGCCGCCGCGCCAGCATCTCGCGGTTGCTCTCGTTGTCGTCGACGACCAGGATCGCCCCGTGCTCAGGCGACGCGACGGGGGCCACGGCCCGGGGGGCCGAGGCGTCCGGGGCCCGCCCGCCGGCCCCGGACCGCTCGTCCCCCGGTCGCGGCACGCCCTGCCGGATCAACGTGCGCAGGTGGTCCGCCGCGGTGCTGATCCGGGCCAGGTCCGGCAGCAGGCTGACCGAGCCGGCCGGGGCGGCCTGGGCGCTGAGGGCTTGAGCGGTGGCGATGATCCGCTCCAGCGGCTCGGTCAGCTCGGCCGCCGCGCGCTCGAGATCCACGGTGCCCGCCTCGGCGCCGGGCGCGGCCAGCACCTCATTGATGCGGGCGAGGAGCCACCGGGAATCCTCCTGGATGCGGCGGAGCCCGGGCGCCAGGTCGGCTCCGCTGGCGGCCTCGAGGTCCTCCAGCAGCATCTCGCTGTAGCCGATCATGTGGTTCAACGGCGTCCGCAGCTCGTGGCGGAGGTAGGCGAGGCTGGTGGGCTCGGGCGTCATCCGGCGGGCCTGCTGGACAGCAGCGCTTCGATCTTGGCCAGCAGCCGGGGAAACTCGATCGGCTTGGTATCGAAATCGTCGCACCCGGCCTCCAGCGCCTTCTCGCGGTCACCGGACATGGCGTGGGCGGTGAGGGCGATGATGGGAATGTCCCGCGTCGCCGGCGCGGCCTTGAGCCGCCGCGTCGCTTCCCAGCCGTCCAGCCCGGGCAGGCTCATGTCCATGAGGATGAGCGCCGGCCCCTCCGACTGCGCCCGCTCGACGCCTTCCTGCCCATCGACGGCCAGGACGACCTCGTAGCCTTTCCGCTGCAGCCGCCGGGACAGCATGTCCCGGTTCATCTCGTTGTCCTCGACGAGGAGGATCTTCGGCATGACCTGTCCTCAGGTCGTCCGGGGGCGGGCGGAGGCGGTCACCATGTCGCGCACCTCGCGGAGCAGGTCGTCGCGGCTGTACGTCCCCTTCTGGAGGACCCTTTCCACGTAGCCGTTCAGGCGTTGCCGGTCCTCGGCCGACAGGTGCTTGGCGGTCACGACGACGATCGGGATCGCGCGCCAGGCGTCACGCTTCCGGACCTCGGCGACGAACTCGAATCCGTCCATTTCCGGCATCATCAGGTCGAGCAGGATCAGTCCGGGTGCCCGGGCCTGCAGGTACTCGAGGGCGGCGCGCCCGTGCTCGGCCTCGGCCACCGTGTATCCCTCCCGTTCCAGGGTCCGGCGGATCAGCTGCCGCACGTCGGGGTCGTCGTCGACGACGAGGATCGGGAGGTCGCGCCGGTACTTGTTGAGGACGGTGACGAGGCGCTCGCGATCGAGGGGCTTGATGAGGTAATCGGTGGCTCCCAGCGCGTACCCGAGGTTCTTGTCGTCCACGATGGTCAGCATGATGACGGGGATGTCGGCGAGATCGGGATCCGCCTTGAGGGCCGCCAGCACGGTCCAGCCGTCCAGGCCGGGCATCATCACGTCGAGCGTGATCACCCGGGGTCGCAGCGCCTTGGCCACTCGGAGACCTTCCTCACCGCCGCCGGCGGTCACGACCCGGAAGCCCTCCTTCCCCAGGAAGCGCTGCATCAGGTCACGGACGGCCGGGTCGTCGTCGATGACCAGCACGGTATTGGTCCCGTCAGCGGGCGCTTGGCCGGGGGCGGGCGTCTCCGGCAGGGGCTCGGCGGCGCGGGCCGGCAGGCGGATGGTGAAGGTGCTGCCCGCGCCCGGCACGCTTTCCACGGTGAGGTCGCCGCCCATGAGCCGGCACAGGCGACGGCTGAGGGCCAGGCCGAGCCCGGTGCCGCCGTATTTGCGGGTCGTGGAGGCGTCGGCCTGGGAGAACTCCTGAAAGAGCCGGCCCAGCTGCTCGGCCGTCAGGCCGATTCCGGTGTCCCGCACGCTGAAGGTCAGCCACTCTCCGGCGGGCTCCGTCTGGCGGCTGACCGTCAGCGTCACCGTCCCGTGGTCGGTGAACTTGCAGGCGTTGCTCAGGAGGTTGAACAGGGCTTGCCGGAGCTTGGTGAGATCGGCCCGCATGCTGCCGACGGCGGGATCGCACTGCACCTCCAGCCGGTTTCCGTTCTTATCCGCCAGGGGTTGAATCACGGCCGCGATGTCCCGCACGACGGCCGGCACGCCGAAGGTTTCGAGGTACAGATCCATCTTGCCGGCCTCGATCTTGGAGAGGTCGAGCACGGCGTTGATCAGCTCCAGCAGGTGCTTCCCCGCCGCGTTGATCTTCTGCAGGTCGGGCACGGACCGGGGATCGCCGGCCTCCACCGCCTCTTCCTGCAGCATCTCGCTGTAGCCGATGATCGCGTTGAGGGGCGTGCGCAGCTCGTGGCTCATGTTGGCGAGGAAGTCCGATTTCGCCTGGCTCGCGCGCCCGAGCTTCTCGTTGAGGATCTGGAGCTCCTGGCCGGCTTCGCGCTGGCGCTCGTAAAGCCGATGAAGCTCCCGGCTCATCTGATTCATCCGGGCGGCCAGAGCTCCGAACTCGTCACGATTGGGGACATCGATGACGCTGCCGAAGTCCCCTTTGGCCACCCGGCTCAGGAACCCGTCCGCCTGGCGCACGGGCAGGATGAGGGACCACGAGATCACGAACCCGAGCAGGAGGGCGAGGACGAGCGACCCTCCCACGAAACTCGCCACCAGGACGAGCGCCCGGCGGTTGGCGGCCACCACGCTGCGCCGCAGGCTGGCCATCCCGTCCTCTTCCGACTTGACGACCTGCTCGACCAGGCCCTCGATCCGCTCGTAGAGAGGCGATCCCTGGTTCAGGTGCAGTCGCATCGCCTGGTCGAGCTTCCCCTCCCGGAGGAGGTTCGCGATGTCGGCGACGGTGGTCAGCACCTCGTCCTGCGTCGCACGGATGCGCTGGATCGTCTCCCGCTCCTCCGACGGGGCGGCTTCCTCGACTCGGGCCAGCATGTCGTTGAAGCGGTTGTTCTCGCGCAGGATCTTCTCGATCGTCCCTTCGTCCTTGAGGAGCAGGGCCAGCGCCGTGAAGTTCATCTGCCGGGCCAGGGCCTCTTGGACCTGGCGCGAGGCATCGACCCGCTGGTGTCGCTCGTCGAGCAGGCGGCTCTGCCGGGACATCCCGGCCATCGTCTGAAGGCTCATGATCCCCATGACGATGAACAGGAGCGCCACCAGCAAGAACCCCCCGAGGAGCTTGGTGTGGACCGAGGCCCGGATGGCGGCGACCCCGCGCACCAGCCGGCCGACAGGCGAGCGGGTGAGCACGACATCGGCGAACCGCTCGCCGAGGCCGGAGCGCCAGGCGCGCTCCGCTCCGTGTTCTCCTCGAGGTCCATGATCCCGCGACATGCAACGGCTCCCAGGCGGCTCCAGAAGGGCCCGCGTCCGGCCGGATCGAGCGCCGTCACGCGGGCGCCGGCGCCTCTGACGAATCTGTGCTGACGTGCCCCGATTGTCAACGCGTTTCTTGAGTCAGCCGCCGCCGGGCGCCGGCCGCGCCCGAAACCGCTCGGGGCGCCTTGACCGGTGCCGACCGCCCGGACTAAGCTGCAGTCGGAGCTCACGACTCAGCCGACCGTTCAATCTGGCGGGACCGCCTACGAGGAGAGCGCACTGATGCGGAGAGGCCTCGCTCGGCCGACGCGACGGGCTCGGACCCGATCGGCCGCCCTGGTCGCCGGCCTGATCGCGTGGGGACTGATGCTGGCCGGCCCGGCCTGGGCGACCACCATCAAGGGCACGGTCCGCTACGTCGGTGGCCCGGTCGAGCAGCGCAAGGTCCCGGTGACGATCGACCAGTACGTCTGCGGGAAGGAGAAGGAGGCGGAGCACCTCGTCCTGTCCGCCGACCGAGCGATCCGGTATGCCGTGGTGTCCCTGCAGACGCCTCCCGCCGGGGCGAAGTGGGACGCGCCCCTGCCCTCAGCCCAGATGGACCAGAAGCAGTGCGCGTTCGCGCCGCGGGTCGTCGTCGTGCCGGTGGGCGGGACGGTTGAGTTCTTGAACAGCGACCGACTCCTGCACAACCTGCACAGCCGGAGCAAGGAGAACGCGACCTTCAACCGCACCCAGCCGAAGGGACGATCCATTCCGGTCGCCTTCAAGAGGCCCGAGATCGTCCGCGTGGACTGCGATCTCCACTCCTGGATGCGGGGCTGGGTCGTCGTGGCCGAGCATCCCTTCTACGCCGTCACCAACGAGCAAGGCGAGTTCGTCCTCAGCAGCGTGCCGCCCGGCAAGTACACGCTCGAGGTATGGCAGGAGAGTCTCGGGACGGTCAGCCGGGAGATCACGGTTCCGGAAACCGGGATCTCCACGCTGACCCTCGAGATGGGCAAGAAGTAGCCGGCGCCCCGACCTCAGGGCGGCGAAGACATCCCTTCAAAGGTCTGACCTCGACCCCTCACGGCCTGGTTTCTCGCAGCGCCCGTGGCGTTAACCTCGCGTCCCGGTCGTTCCGCTTCGAGCGGCGGCTTCGCCGCCGCAATGTTCCCGGGGGAGGTTCCGGAGGGGGCCGTCGAGGCCCCCTCCGGTTCATCTAGGGCACCACCGCGATCTTCTTCGACGTTTCCCACGCCGCGGAGTGGTTCGGCTCCGCGAGCGCCCGTAGCGTGCCGCCTTCGTCGAGCGCGATCGTGAAGGTCACCTTCGGGAACGAGAAGACCGGGTGGAGGTAGACGCGGGCGATCTCGGCCGAGTCCTTGTAGAGGGCGATGTACCGGATGAAATGCTCGCCGAGCGACGGGTGGTCGCCTCCGACCCCCACCTGGATCGTGACGTCGAACCACTCACCGCGCCGCACCGAGTCGGGCGCCTCGATCCGGGCCGAGTGCTTGGGGTCGATCGAGGTCCGCACCTCCCGGTATTCCGGGGTGAACTGCTCCTCCTGACCCGCCGTCGCCGGGTGCCGGTCTCCCCAGCCGAGCAAGGTCCCGAGTGCCAATCCCGCGACCACGGCGGCCCCGCGCCGCGCCCTGTCGACTTTCATGCTCGTTCCTCCTGGCCGCGCGGTATCTCACGAGCGCGCGGCCGTCAGGCTCAGCGTGTGCCCGGCACCCGCCGGAAGCAGGCCACGAGCTGGTGTCGGTAGTAGTAGAGGGGCAGCGCCACCGCCGCCACCACCGCCGTCACCAGGACCATGTCGAGGTAGTGGCCGGTCGCGGTCCTCGCGCCCTGGGCGGACAGCGCCCAGGTCCCGGGCAGGCGGCCCACCGTGGAGACGAGGGCGAAGAGGCGGAACGGCATGGGACTGAGACCGAACAGATAGCACGCGATGTCCTTCGGCAGGCCGGGGATCAGGTAAACGATGAAGCAGAGGAGGGCACCCTCGGCCTTGACGAGGAACCCCATGCGATCCCACGTCTCGGGGGCCACGAGCCGGCACACGAACGGCGCGCCGAGCCAGCGCCCCACCGCGAAGGCGAAGAGCGATCCGGCCGTCAGCCCCAGGGTCGAGTACACGAAGCCCAGGGCCTCCCCGAACAGGAAGCCGCCCAGAAAGCCCGTGATCTCGCCGGGAAAGGGAGCGATCACGACCTGGAGCGCCTGCACGGTCCCGAAGAGACCGGGCGCCCAGACACCCCAGCGGCGGAGCGCGTCCTGCAGGAGCTCCCGGTCCCGATAGACCCGGAGCAGCGCGGCGGGCACGGTGCTGTCGGAGATCAGGAGCCAGAACGTGAAGCCGGCCAGCGCCGTCAGCCCGAGCCAGACGAGTCGGCTCGATCGGAATCTGGCCGTGGCTGTCGGGTCGTGTTCGACCGCGTCCGGCGCCGGCAGTAGGTCACCGAGCACGCGTCACCCTTGCGAGGCCGACGAGAATGCGCGCCCCGAGGTGTGGCGCCAACAGCGCGAAGCCCCGCATGGTGCGGGGTAGAGTATATGATCTTCCGGTCGCCGTCAACGCCGGAGACCTCGTCGGAGACCGCGCGGACCGCGGCCGGGCGCGCGACCGCACCGCGGGCCAGCCAGTCGGCCCGGGCGCGCTAGAGCCACTTCGGGACGAGGAGTCTCGGGATCGCCAGGACCGTCCAGGGGACGAGGGCGCAGACGAGGATGATGACGATGATGGCGATCATCATGATGTGGAGGAGCTTCAAGATCCGCGTCACCGGGATGCCGGCCACCGCGCAGGCTGTCAGCGAGCAGAGCCCATAGGGCAGGGTCAAGAGACCGAGCGCCAGCGTCATGACGATCACCACGCCGAGGTGGACCGGATGGATGCCGACCTGGAGGGCGACCGGCTGGAGGATGGGCACGAAGATGAGAATGGCCGGGATCGCATCCATGAAGGTGCCGAGCACGATGTAGAGGAGCACGATCAGGAGCATGATGAGGCGCCAGTCGGTGGTCAGGCCGAGAATGAAGCTGGTCACGAGGTCCGGCACCCGGTAGAAGGCCAGCAGCCATCCGAAGATCGACGCCCCGGCCACGCAGAAGAGCACCTGAGAGAACTGGACGACGGTGTCGGCGAAGAGCCGCGGCAGCATCCCCCAGGCCAGGCTCCGGTACAGGAGGAGCGTGATACCGAGCGCGTAGACCGCGGCCACCGATGCCGCCTCGGTCGGGGTGAAGATCCCGATCACCATCCCGCCCACGATGATGACGGGCACGCCGAGCGGCCAGATGCCCTCCTTGGCTCCCTCCCAGATGGCCCGGGGGCCGAGGAAGCGCGGGTGCTCGCGGGGGAAGTCGTACTTGAGCGCGAAGAAGTGGGACTGGATCATGAGGGCCAGTCCCATGAGGACCCCCGGCAGGATGCCGCCGATGAGGAGGGCCCCCGTCGAGGTCTCGGCGGTCGCCCCGTAGACGACCATCAGGATGCTCGGCGGGATCACCACGCCCATCGTCGAGGTGCAGGCGGTGAGGCAGACGGTGAAATTCTCGTCGTAGCCCCGCCGCTTCATGGCTGGGATGAAGACCGTCCCGATCCCGGCCGCCTCGGCGGTGCTGCTGCCGGAGATGCCGGCGAAGAACATCCCCACCACCACGTTGACGTGGGCGAGCCCGCCCCGGAGGTGGCCGACCAGGGCCATGGCCAGCTTGACCAGGCGCTCGGAGATCCCGCCGGCGTTCATCACGTTGCCGGCCAGGAAGAAGAAGGGGAGGGCCAGGAGCGTGAAGCCGTTGATCCCGGTGAACATCTGCTGGACGACCACCGCCGGGGGCAGCCCCTCCTGGAGCACGACCAGGAGCGAGGCGAGGAGGAGCGCGTAGGAGATCGGGATCCCGAGGACGAGCGCCCCGGCGAACGTCCCGAACAGCACGGCCAGGGGGTGCATCAGGCGCTCTCCGGCGTGCCGAGCGCGACCTGGCGGCCGTCGCGCAGCGCGTCGACCGCGGCCGCCAGGATCATGTAGGCCGCGCTGACCGGGATGATCAGGGTGGGGACGAACATGGTGATGCCGAGCCCCGGTGACAGGCGCTTGAGGCCGAGCACGGCGAACTCGTAGCCCTTGACGAGCATGAAGATCGAGAACCCGAGGACGATCAGGTCGACCAGCAGCCGCTGGGCGGCGGCCGCCCGCCCCCGGAGGAGCCCGGCCAGGAAGTCGAAGCTGAAATGGGAGCGGCGGCGCGTATTGACCGCCGCTCCCAGGAACACGCACCAGATGAAGGCGAAGAGGGACAGCTCCTCGCCCCAGATGAACGCCACGCTGAACAGGTAGCGCAGGCAGACCTGGACGAAGATGCCGAGCGTGATGAAGGCCAGGAGCGCGGCCAGGAGCGGCAGCAGCCCGCGCTCGATGGCGATCAGGAGCCGGGCCATCAGGGGGGCGCCCCGGGGCCCGGGCGGCCCTTCCGGGCCGTCGTCGACGCGCGCGACACGGACAGGGTTACTTGGCGTGGCTCCGGACGATCCCGAGGATGTCCGTCACCTTGAGCTCCCGGGCCACCTCGTCCTGAACGGGGGCGATCAGCGCCACGAACTTCGTCTTCTCCGGCGTGGTGAGAACGGCGCCCTTGGCCTTCAGGCGGTCGACCGCGGCCGCGACGAACTCGGCGTCCTTCTTCCGTTCGTGCACCGAGGCCTCCTTGCCCGCCTCCAGGACGATCTTCTGGAGGTCGGCCGGCAGGCTGGCGAGCTTCTTCTCGTTGATGTACAGCGTCGACAGGTTCCGCTGGTGCTCGGTCTGGGAGATGTACTTCGCCGCCTCGTAGTGCTTGTTCGACTCGATGACGGCCAGGCCATTCTCGGCGGCGTCGATGACCCCGGACTGGAGGGCCTGGTAGACCTCGCCGAAGTTCATCGGGGTCGGGATCGCCCCCAGGGTCTTCCACACCTTGACTTCCACCGGGTTGTTCTGGACCCGGATCTTCAGGCCCTTGAGGTCGTCGGGGCTCGCCACCGAGCCCTTGCGGCTGTAGATGTTGCGGACGCCGGCCGCGTAGTAACCCGCCACCTTGATGCCCACGCCCTTGCTGGCCACGATCTCGTCGATCCGCTTCTGGAAGGTCGGGTCGTTTACGACCCGCTCGAAGTGCGGGATGTCCTTGAACAGGTAGGCGACGCTGAAGAGGCCCAGTTCGGGGATGACCGTGGCCGCGTTGGGGGCGTTGGCGCAGATGACGTCGATGGACCCGAGGCGGAGCCCCTCCATCATGGCCACCTCGGAGCCGAGCTGGGCGGCCGGGAACACATCGACCTTGATGCGCCCCTGGCTCCGCTCCTCCACGAGCTTCTTGAACATCTTGTGGCCTTCGTCGTACATGCTTCCGACCGGCTGGTCGTGGCCGGCCCGGAGCTTGATCTCCTGGGCGCCGGTCGGCCCGGCCACGGCGCAGAGCCCGAGCGCGACGAGCAGGGCGAGCGCGAGCGCGGCGACAGACTGCATGAGCCTACCCTCCTTGGCCAGGGGTGGGGAGAGTGCGTCCTCGAGACGGATGCCGGCGAATGCCGGTATGTCTAGCATGCCCCGGGCGGCCTGACAAGGGCGCCCGGGCGCGGGGTCCCGCGGCCGCCCCGGGGGCCGCGCTCGGCGTCAGTCGTTGATCCAGGATTCGGCGAGCGGGATCTCCGCCGGTCGGCCCCGCCGGCCCCGGGGGCTCGCCCTTCCCCGACTCACGCCCGCGCTCGGCTGGAGCCGGAGCAGGCGCTCGACGTCGGCCCGGCGGTAGAGGCGCTGGCGCTTGATGCCCTGGCGGTAGCTCGGGAGAAATCCTCGGCTGACGTACGCGTAGAGCGTCGCGCGCTTCACACCGAGGAGGCGGGCCGCCTCCTCGACGGTCAGGTACTCGTCACCGCCCAGCACGATCACCGGCTCGACCATAACAGGTCGGCCCGGACCTGTCCAGGCTGGTAAAGACAAATATAGTTAAATCAACTATAATCAATCTTAGGCAAGGGATGAGAGGTTCGACCCTGTTGCGCACTGCAGAGGAGGCGGCTATGGAAACCACCTGGAAGGCGGGGCTCGAAGACGTCATCGCGGCCCGCTCGGCCATCTGCGCCATCGACGGGGAGGCGGGCCGACTCTACTACCGCGGCTACGAGATCGGCGACCTGGCATCCGCCGTGAGCTTCGAGGCGGCGACGCATCTGCTCTGGTTCGGCGAGCTGCCCGAGCATGCCGAGGCCTTCTCGGCCCGGCTCGAGGGGGGGCGCGGGCTGCCGGCGCCGGTGCTGGCCATGCTCCGCTCGCTGCCCCGCGACTGCCATCCCCTCGACGCGCTGCGAACCGGTGTGTCGCTGGCGGCGGCGCTGGATCCCGACGTCCGCGCCGGCGACCGCGAGGCCAACCTCCGGAAGGCGACCCGGCTGATGAGCCTCGTCCCCGAGACCGTGGCGGCCTGGCATCGCCTCCGTCGCGGGCTGGAGCCCTTGCCGGCTCGGCCCGGCGGCTCGCACGCCGCGCACTTCCTCTACCTCCTGGAGGGCCGGGAGCCCTCTCCCGAGATGGCCCGGGTGCTGGACGTGATCCTCACCCTCCACGCGGATCACGAGTTGAACGCCTCCACCTTCGCCGCCCGGGTGGCGGTGGCGACCCTCGCCGACCTCCACGCCGCCGTCGTGGCCGCCATCGCGACGCTCAAGGGGCCGCGACACGGCGGCGCCAACGAGGACGTCCTGGCGATGCTCCTCGAGATCGCCGAGCCCTCGAGGGCCGAGGCCTTCATCGACGCGCGGCTTCACGCCCATGCCGCGCTGTCCCGGCCCGAGCGCGCCGATCCCCGGGCCCGGGTGCCGGGATTCGGTCATCGCGTGTACAAGGTCGACGACGCGCGGGCGCGGGTCCTGCGCGGGATGGCCAAGTCGATGGCCGAGGCCACCGGCCACACGCGGCTCTTCGAGGCCGCGGAACGCGTCTACGAAGCGATGAAGGTCCGGACGAGCCTGCCGGTCAACGTCGACTTCTTCTCGGCCGTGGTCTACGACGCCCTCGGGATCTCGCCGGACTTCTGCACGTCGATCTTCGCCGTCGGCCGCGTGGCCGGCTGGTGCGCCCACGCGCTCGAGCAGTATGCGGACAACCGCCTGATCCGCCCGCGCGCCGAGTACGTGGGGCCGGCGCCCCGGGGACTCGGCCGGGCCGCCCGGGGTCTCGGAGTGGGCCGCTGAGGCCCCCTCGGCGCGTCACGAGTGGCGGAAGCGCGGCGGCTCCTTCGCGA
>DASYQW010000222.1 GCA_036005065.1 Candidatus Methylomirabilota bacterium
GCCCTAGCCGACGATGTCTTCGCCGCCATCCACGCCCAGCACGTTCCCGGTCATCCAGTAGGTGCTGGAATGCGCGAAGGCGACGAGGGCGCGGGCGACATCCACGGGTGTCGTCAGGCGGCCACCGGGGTTCCGGGCCAGGGCGGCGGCCTTGATCTTGTCGGCGCCCGGGATCTTCTGGAGCGCCGGTGTGTCGGTCACGCCGGCCCGCACGGCGTTGACCGTGATCCCCCGAGGGGCCAGCTCCATGGCGAGCTGCCGAACGTGGGACTCGAGGGCAGCCTTGGCGCCGGAGACCGCGCCGTAGTTCGGGAGGACGCGGGCGCCGCCGCCACTCGTCATGGCGAAGACGCGACCTCCCGACCCCATGAGCCCGCGGACGACGATGTCCTGCGTCCAGTAGACGAGGGTGTGGGCCATCACGTCGAGGGTCATGTCCATCTGGTCCTTGGACACGGCTTCCTTGATGGGTTCGGCCAGGAACGGCTTGAGCGTGCCGAAGGCGAGCGAGTGGAGCAGGACCCGGAGCTGTCCCGGCTCACCGCGGGTCTCGAGATGGCGCTGGAGAGCGTCGAGCACCTCGGTCCGGCGGTCGGGGTCGGCGGCGTTGACGTTGAAGAACAGCGCCTCGCGGCCGCGCCGCCTGATCTCCCCGGCGATCCGCTCGGCGTTCGGGAGCGTCGCCTTGCGGTCGAGGTGGACACCGGCCACCGACATGCCGGCCTCGGCCAGGGCCAGGGCGGTCGCTTCGCCAAAGCCGGACGACGCGCCCAGGACCAGAGCCCAGCCGGACAGGTGGATCGGGGAGTCGGGGGTCATCGTGCTCGCCGCTCAGTCGCGCCATTCTACATCAGGCCCGCGCGTGCTGACAACGCAGAGGCGCCGGCGTGGAGGATCAGGTGAGGATACCGAGCAGCAACGCGAGAGCCACGAGGCCGATCCCGATCCACCGTCGCCGACGAAGCGCGACGGCGGCGATCACGCCGAGGGTGACGTGGAAGAGGGCGAGCCCCAGGTAGAAGTCGGTGAGCGCCATACCGGCCAGGTTCAACGCCACGAAGCCCACGCCGAGAGCCACCGGGACGCCGAGCAGGGGCGATCGGGCGCCCAGGCCGAGGGCGACGAGGCAGAAGAGGTCGGCGAGGAGCAGCCACCGCGTGGCGGTCGGGCCCGGGAGGAGCCAGGCGAGCCGATCGAGCCACGGGCGCGGCGGAAAGGCGTCGGTCGAGAGCGCCACCAGAAAGGTGAGGAGAGTCCCGGGCCGGATCACGGCCAGAGGCTTCGCGCGGCCAGCCGCCGCCGGAGCCAGCCGGCTCGCAGGCGCCACAGCCGCTCCTGGCGCCGCCTGAACCGTGGCGCGTCCCGGTAGACCCGGATGGCCTCGTCGAGCGCGGCCCGGGCCCGGCTCACCTGGTCGGTCGCGCGGTAGGCGCGGGCGAGTTTGTAGCGACCCTCCACGCTGGAAGCATGCAGAGCGGTGAACTCCTCGAGGTGAGGGACGGCCCGGGCGGCCTCGCCCCGCCGGAGGTGGTAATTGGCGAGCGCCAGATGCGGCTCCCCGTAGCGGAGCTTGGGATCGAGGGCGAGCGCCTGCTCGATGAGGGGGCGGCCACCCGCGAGGTCGCCGAGGCCCAGTCGAGCGGCGCCGAGGTAGTAGAGGACTTCGGGGGCGTCCGGCACGCGGGCGGCGGCCGCCTCCAGGTGTGGCAGGGCTCGGGCCGGCCGGCCCGCCTCGACCAGGAGGCGACCGAGGTCACTCTGGGCCGCCGCGTCGTGGGGGTTCGTGCGTACGGTCCGGTCGAGCTCCCGGATCGTTCGCCACCGCTCGAAGGCTTCTGGGATGCGGAAGAGTCGCCCGGTCAGGTACCCGTAGGTGCCGCCGGTGAGCAGGAGCACCACCAGGAGGGAGAGAAGGGGTTGCCCCGTGAGCCAGGACAGGACCGCCAGGAGGAGCAGCTTTTCCACGACCTGACGATACCGATCGACCCCCGGGTGCTGCAAGCGCACGCTGGCGACGCGTCGCCTTGCCCCGCCCGTCGCGCTCTGAGTACAATCACGCCTGACGGGTCGCAGCATGGCGAACACCGCCGGCATCATCCTGATCGGTAACGAGCTTCTCTCGGGCAAGGTCGTGGACGCGAATGCGACCTACCTCTGTCGTCAGTTCCGGGATCTCGGGGTAGACGTCCGCAAGGTCTCGGTGATCCCCGACGAGGTGGAGCTCATCGCCCGCGAGGTCCGCGAGTTCCACCAGGTCTACACCTGGGTCTTCACGTCGGGGGGCGTGGGCCCGACCCATGACGACGTCACGATCGAGGGAATCGCCCGGGGGCTCGGAGTCGGAGTGGTCCGGCACCCGGCTCTGGTTGCACGCCTCGGCCAGCTCTACCAGGGTAGGGTCAACGAGGCGCGCCTCAAGATGGCTGAGATCCCCGAGGGCGCCGAGCTGCTGGCCGAGGACGCCTTGATCGTGCCGGTGCTCGCCATCGAGAACGTGTTCATTTTCCCCGGCGTGCCCGAAATCTTCCGCCAGAAGTTCGACGCGATCAAGGAGCGCTTCCGCGAGCGCCCGTTCATCCTCCGGAGCGTCTACGTCCGGATTGGCGAGGGCACACTGGCCGAGCACCTGAACGCGATGCTGCGGGAGTTCCCCCAGCTCTTGTGTGGCTCCTATCCCGAGTTCTCGAACCCCGAGTACAAGGTCCGGGTGACGTTGGAATCGAAGGAGCCGGACTACCTCGAGCAGGCCCTCGCCTATCTCCTCGGCCGGCTGCCTGGCGAGGTCGTCGTCCGCATCCAGTAGATCATCAGAGGGGGCCTCTGCGGCCTCCGAAGCCTCCCCCAGGACCGTTGCGGCGGCAGAGCCGCCGCTCGGAGCGGACACCAACCCGCGCGGCTGGCCGAGCCCGGGCGCGTGGGTTGTCCGAGAGGCTCTCGGTCCGGGGTCAGCGTGCGTCCCAGCCCGGGACGTGGGTTGCCAGGAAGCGCTCCCAGACTTCCCAGTACGCCTCACCGCCGACCAGGAACGTGTCGTTGTGGCGGGCCCCCGCGATCCGGTGGAAGGCCTTGGGATCGGGGGCAGCCTCGAAGACGGCCCGCCCGTGCCGGAACGGCACAACTTCGTCGGCGTCGCCGTGGAGGACTAGAATGGGGGCGCGCACCTGGCCCATCCGGCCGAGGGTGTCGTAGCGGGTGCGGAAGAGGTAGCCCGCGCCGGGCAGGGTCAGATTGGCCATCGCCTGGACCGAGGTGAAAGGCGTTTCCAGAATGAGGGCCGCCGGCGGATCCTCGACGGCGAGGACCGCGGCGACGGCGGCGCCGAGGGAGCGGCCGAAATAGACGACGGGTTCGTCGCGCCGGAGCGCGTGACGGCGGAGCCAGGCTCGGAAGGCCCGGGCGTCGCGATAGGTCCCGGCTTCCGAGGGAACGCCCTGGCTCTCGCCGTAGCCCCGGTAGTCGAAGAGGAGGGTGCCCGCCCCGAGGCGGTCATGGAGAAGCCGGAGGTTCTCCACCCGGTGGGAGATGTTGCCCCCATTGCCGTGGCACCACAACACGGTCACCGGCCGCCGGCCCGGGACGTACCAGCCGTGGAGGCCGACGCCGTCCTCCGCGACCAGCCGGATCTCCTCGAAGGCGAGTCCGTAATCTCCCGGGGTTGCCTCGAGGCGACGTGTGGGGTAGTAGATAAAGGATCGCTCGACGGCGCTCCCGCACCCCGTGAGCAGAGCCAGGGTCGTGACGACGGCAGCCCGCACGCGGTCATTGTAGCCGAGCCGACCCGGAAAGGGGCAGCCCGCCCGCGGGCGCACGGGGGCCCGGGACACCGGGAGGCCGACAGGAGGTCGTCGTGACGCACACTATGAGGTGGACGGTGCTCTGGCTCCTCGTCGCCATCGCCGCGCTGACTCCCAGCCCGGCGTCGGCCCTCTGCGCCATCGAGGGCAAGCTCGAGATGGTCCGGCTGAACCTCGACGAGACACTCGCCTTCGTCGTGCACGTCCGGCAGCCGCGGGGCGTGGTGCCGAATGCCTTCCACGTCGAGCGGACGCCTAACGGCGGGCTGGGCGACATCCCCGTGCTCATCCAGCTCCTGAACCTGGCGAATCCTGACAAGGCGACGATTCTGGCTGTGGGCGATGCCGCGTCCTGTCCCGACGCCGCGGAGGTCGAGCGAGCCAGGGCCGACAACAAGGCGGCCTACTCGGGGCGTCTCCTCCGGGTGTTCGTCAAGTACCGCTGAGCCGCTGTGATGCATTTCTTGACATCCCCCGGATGCTCTCCGTAAACTAACCGGTCTGCAGTGAGACCCGGGAGGGCTTCCGTGGGCGCTCGGCCGAGATCCTGGAGGGTCATCCTCCGCCGGGACGCGCCCGGCGAGAGGGGGGCCCTTGCCCCGCGATACGGCGTCGCGGCCGCCTGGCGATCCCTCGTGGCCGGGGCGCTGCTGATCGGCTCCGGGTTTGTCTCCGCGGCCGACGCGACCCCCCTCAGCAAGCCCGAGGTCGTCAAGCTCATCCGGAAGAACGTCCAGGAGCGACGGCTGCTGGCCGTCGTGCGAGAGCTCGGAATCGACTTCAAGATGACCGCGGAGATCACGGACGAGCTCCGGGCCGCCGGCGCCACGCCGACGCTGGTTCAGGCGCTTCAGGCCCTCGCCTGGGGGGAGGGGACCGTCGCGCCCGGCGGGAGTCCCCCGGGCCTCCTGCCCTCGGCCCCGGCTCCTGCCGGCGCCGCGCCTCCGGCCTCCTCGGTCGCCGTGGCCCCCTCTCCCCCGGCGCCCGCTCCCGCCGCGGCCACAGCCTCGGTCCCCTCGGTCGCCGCCGCCCCCGTGCCGGCTCCCGCTCCGGCCGCCGCGCCTCCTCCGGCGCCGACCCCGCCCGCGACTGCCACCCGACCGGTGTCCAGCGAGGCCGAGGAGCCGCGGGAAGAGACGAAGCCGGGGCACCCTCTGGAGCCGCCGCCTGCCGCCGCCTTGCCCAAGGGGGCGGCCGAGACCATGGCCGCCCTGATTCTGGGACCGCCGCCACCGCCGCCGCCGCCCATTGCGTCACCGGCCCGGGTGCCCGTGATGACCACGGCCCTGCCACCGGCGGGCATCCCGGCGCCCGCGCCCACAGCCCCGGCTCCCGAAGCCCCGCCGGCGGCCGAGGCTCCCAGCCGGTGGGAGCTGGTGCGCCCGCTCCTCGAGAAGGCCCAGACGCTCGCCACCGAGGGCGACATTCGTGGCGCCCAGACGCTCGTCGTCAGGGCCATGGAAATCGACCCCGGCGAGCCGCAGGTCTGGAAGGCCTTCAAGGGGATCGAAGCCGACCTCCTCGCCCGCGCGGAGACGTTCCTGGCCGACGGCCAGCTTCCCCGCGCCCTCCGCGAGTTCCAGTTCGTGATCCGGGCCAACCCGGAGTCCGCCCTCGGGCACAACGGTGTCGGCCTCGCCCTCTTGCAGCTCAAGAACTACGACGAGGCGGTGGCGGCCTTCGAGCGAGCGCTCTCCCTCGACTCCGCGAACGCCCGGTATCGGCAGGCGCTGACGCGGGCGCGAAGCCTGCAGAGGGCCTCCAAGGCGCTCGAGCGGACCGGGCAGGAGAACCTGAAGGAGATGCTCGGCGACCAACCCGGGAAGAAGAAAGGACCCTGACGATGGCGAGGTGGCGGACACACAGCCGAGTCGGGCTCGTGGCGATAGTGGCGCTCTGGCTGGCGGGATGTGCCGCCGGGGGAGCGGACTTCGAGCTGGGGCAGAAGTTATCGGGCCAGCAGAAGTGGGATGAGGCGATCCGCGCCTACGAGCAGGCCCTGCAGAAGGAGCCCGACAACGCCCAGTACAAGACCGCGCTGGCCCAGACGCGCGCGGGCGCCGCTCAGGAGCAGCTTCGGGGCGCCACCGCGGTGGCCGGCGCGATGAATCGGCTCCCCGAGATCGACCAAGGACTGGCGGCGGTGGAGCGCGCGCTCAAGTACGATCCGGGACACGCTCCGTCCCTCCAGTTCCAGGCGACGCTGCGCGAGCGTCGAACGGCGCTGGCTCGCCAGGTCGAGCAGCTTCTCGCCGAGGGGCGCGGGAACGCGCAGCGCGAGGAATGGGCGGAGGCCGAGCAGGCCGCCGTCCGGGCGCTCGCCATCGACCCCGGCAATGCGGTCGCCACCCGCCAGCGGGCGGAGGCGATCCGGGGGGCGATCGACCGAAGCCTCCGGCTGGCGACCCAGGCGGAGGCCGCCGAGGAGTGGCGTGAGGCGGCGCGGCACCTGGAGGAAGCGCTCGGGCGCGATCCGTCGAACGAGGGGATCCAGTCGCGCCTGAAGACGGCTCGCGAGCGCGACAGCCTCGCCTACTACATGGGTCGCGCCAGCCGGCTGGAGGCGGAAGGCCAGCCCGAGAAGGCCTTCTGGTTCCTGCGGGCCGCGGCCAAGTACTGGCCCAACGACGTGCGTCTCCGCGACAGCATGGAACGGGTGGCCCGAGAGGGACGCCGACGGTACTACGCGGAGGCCCTCCGGCGCGCGGAGAACGACGACTGGGGTAAAGTCTACGCGGCCCTCGGGCAGTCGCTGCAAGCCTTCGGCCCCGCCGCCGGCGTCGACTCCCAGCTCCGCGGGGTGACCCGGGAGCTGACGGCCAAGCTCTACGAGCGGGCCCTCGAATTCGAGAACCAGAAGATGTGGGGCAACACGTTTCTCTGGTTCCAGACCCTCCAGCAGGTCGATCCGCTCTATCGCGACGTCGCGAACAAGGTCGAGCAGACGCGCGAGAAGCTCCTGGATCGGGCATCCTTGAAGATCGCCGTGCTCGAGCTGGAGGCGCCCAAGGCGGCGCCCGACGCGGGGTCGATCGTCTCGGGCAGCATCGTGACCAATCTCTTCAAGCTCGGGCGGAAGGATTTCCGGGTGATCGAGCGGGAGGCGCTCCAGTCGATCATCAAGGAGATCTCGATCGGCCAGGCCGGCGTCCTCGACGTGGAGACGGCCAAGGAGATCGGGAAGATCGCCGGCATCGACGTCATCCTCGTCGGACGCGTGCTGCAGTACAAGGTGGACCAGAACGAAGCCGAAGGGCGGAAGACGGTCACGGTCCAGGTGGGGTCGCGGACGGTCCCCAACCCCGCCTACGAGATCCACCTCGCCCAGGTCCGCGAAGGGCGGAAGAAGGCTGCGGACGGGGTGCCGCCCCAGACCATCCAGGAGCCGGTCCACCAGCTGTTCACCTATCGCGTGGGCACGGTGACGGCGGTCGGCTACGTGAGCGTGTCCTTCCGGCTGGTCGGAGTCGAGCGCGGCGAGATCCTCCTGGCCGAGAAGATCGACGAGCAGGAGACCTTCAAGCAGGACTTCTCCGAGGGCGTCGAGGCGGCCGGCATCCAGGCGGTGGCGAAGAACGCGCCCATTCCGACCGAAGTGCTCAACCGGGTCACCGAGAAGGTCGTGGTCAACATCGTCCGGCTGATCGCCAGGCACTACGGCAGCCGGCAGGAGTACTACCTGAACGCGGGCCGCGAGCTTCAGCGGCGACGGCAGTTCACCCGGGCGGTCGAGGAATACATGAACTGCACCGCGAGCGCGGAGCTGGAGCGGACCGGGGAGCAATTCGCCGCTCTCGCCAAGAATCACATCGAGGACCTCCTGCGCCAGTAGGGGCCCGGGGCGGACCGCCAGGTGAGCCCCGCGAGCACGAGGTTCCGGTGAGCGGCGCCCCCGAGCGCATCGGCAAGTACCGCGTCCTCGAGCCCCTCGGCCGCGGGGGGATGGGCGCCGTCTACAAAGCCCACGACCCGCAGCTGGACCGACTGGTCGCGATCAAGGTCATGGCGGAGGGCGCGGACGTCGGGGTCGAGGCCCGCGAGCGCTTTCTCCGCGAAGCCCAGTCGGCGGCCCGCCTCAATCATCCGCACATCATCACGGTCTACGAGCTCGGGGAGGACCAGGGACAGATCTTCATCGTCATGGAACTCCTGGAGGGTGAGCCCCTCTCGCGAGTCGTCGACCGCACGCCCCCGCTGCCGCTGCGACAGAAGCTCAACCTGATGATTCAGATCTGCTCGGGGCTGGCCTTCGCCCATCAGCGTGGAGTGGTCCACCGCGACATCAAGCCGGCGAACATCTTCGTGCTGCGGAGCGGTCAGGTGAAGATCCTCGACTTCGGGATCGCGCGCCTGCAAACCTCCGAGCTCACCCGCACGGGCCTGGTGATGGGTACTCCCAACTACATGTCCCCCGAGCAGGCACGGGGCCGGCGGACGGATGCCCGGTCGGACATCTTCTCGGTAGGGGTCGTGTTCTATGAGCTCCTGTCCGGGCAGAAGCCGTTCGGGGGCGAGGACTACTTCGAGACGATGGAGAAGGTGCGCTCGGAGCCGCCGCCTCCGCTCGAGGAGCTGGCGCCGAGCCTGCCGCCGGCCCTGGTTCGCGCGGTGAGCCGCGCCCTCGCCAAGGATCCCGCGGCCCGCTATCAGAGCCTCGACGCGCTCCGCGCGGACCTGGAGGTGGTGCTGGATCTCGTCCCGGCCGAGACCCCCACCGACCTGCGCGAGGAGGTCGACCGGAAGTTCGCGGAGGTCATGCGGCTCCACCGAGTGCTGGTGGCGGCGGTCGGGGCGGCCGCGCTGGGCGAGGAGACGCTCCCGCTGGCCGAGCCCCACCTCTCGGACGCGGGCCTCACGACGATCCTGCGGGATCTGGAGAGTCAGGCCGAGCGGCTGCGCGGCTTCGCGCGCACTGTCGAGAGCCTGGAGCCGAAGGTGGCCCGCGGGATCGCGGCGTTCGAGCGCGGCGCGTTCGACGAGGCGGTCGCGGAGCTGGACGCTGTCCTCCGGGAGGTCCCCCAGCACCAGCGCGCCCGCGATTACCGCGACCGGGCGCGGCTCGAAGAGTTCCGCGAGCGCACGGTCAGAACCCTGGGGCCGACGCGGGGCGCCCCGCAGCCAGGGTCCGAGCGACCGACGGTGGTGGCGGGGCCCCGGCTCACCCCGCGCGAACCGGCCGGCGCCATCGCCGTGGCGACGCCGCCCCCGCGCCCGCTCACCGAGGGGGGGCCGCGGAGCGACACCACTCCGTCGATCGCCGACGCGACCCGCTCGGTCTCCGACCGGCGGGGGCGCCTCGTCCTGGCGGGAGTGGCGCTGGTGGCAATCCTCGGAGGCGGGGCCTTTCTCTACCGCTTCCCGAGCCCCCAGGGCGGGAGCGCGCCCTCGGCGCCGGCGGCGCCCGTTCAGCCCCCCGTCGTGGCGTCTCCGCCCTCCCCGCCCGCGCCGGCTGCCCCCGCGCCCGCGGCACCCGCCGAAAGCCGGCCGGCGCCGGCGCCCGCCCCTCAGGCTCCGCGGCCGACACCGCCGCCGGCCGCATCCAAGCCGCAGCCGGCGCCGGCCGGGAAGCCCGCCGCCGCAGCGCCGGCGCCCGGCCAGGGGTCGCCGGCCAGGCCGGCCGAGAGCCGGCTCACGGCGGACCAGCGACAAGCGGTGGCCGACTACCTCGAGCTGGCCCAGTTCCACCGGGAGCGGGGCGACAACCAGCGGGCGCTGAGCGAGTACCAGCGAGCGCTCGAGATCGATCCGGAGAACGTCCAGGCGCGAAAGGGCAGGGCCGAGGTCGAGCAGGCGTTGAAGGCCAGGCGCTGATCCTGCACGTGACACCCGGGTCAGGAGGTATCGGTCTCCGTCTCCGACGCGCCGGGCGCCGACAGGATGTGCGAGGCGTGGTGGTGAACCATGAGCCAGTCGTCGCCGTGGCGCTCGAAGACGTTGGTGGCGAGGATGGCGGTCACTGAAAGGTTCCCGCGGGCCTCGGACAGGATGTTCTCGGTGCAGATGACCCACGCGACGTCGCCGCGGACCTCCACTTGCACGTCTGTCACGGTGAAGCGCATCTCCAGGGTATTCCGGAAGATCGCGTCCCAGGAGTCACGGACTGCCTCCCAGCCCACCAGGCGCGGCCACCCCGGGTGGACGCAGGCCACGTGCGCCCCGTGGGCCCAGAGGGGCTCCATCTCGGCCAGGCTCAGGCTCTCGAAGGCGCGGTAGAAGCGCTCGTTCGCCGTCCGGACGGCGTCGACTTCCTCAGCCATCGCCCGACGGGTCTGCCGAGACGATGACGCGATCCTCGACGACGCGGACGGCGAGGGTGTAGAGGCTCCCGCCTCCGCACGGTCCGCCCGCGCAGTGTCCCGTTTCGGGCGCGTACAGCGCGCCGTGGGTCGCGCAGATGAGCAGACGGCCGTCGTCGGTGAAGAACTCGTTGGGCCACCAATCCAGCGGCGTGCCCGCGTGGATACAATGGTTGACGTAGGCGTAGAAGCGCCCTTCGAAGTTGACGACGAACCCCTCGACGCGCCGCCCGCGCCAGACCAGCGGGAACTTGGCGGAGGCGCCCGGCGGAATCTCATGCGTCGCCGCGGACCACTCGGTAGGCTCGGTCATGGCGTGCGTCCGATCATCCTAACAGGGTGGGAAGGGGAGGCACAACCCGCGCGCCCGGCCAACGGGGGCCGGCCGGTTGCGCTTCCACCTCCGAGCGCGGGCTTGGCCCGCGCCACCTATCCTGGGGGTGGGCGTGGGAGGGGGCCGTCGAGGCCCCCTCGCATTTTGCCTAGCGGTGGCAGCCGGGGAGGAGCTCGGTGAAGTCGACGGTCGGGACTTCCAGGATGCCGCCCTGGACCGCCAGGTCTCCGGGGGCCGGCAGGCCAAGGCTCAGCCCGGCTCCGGGGGAAGCGGCGGCCGGCATCGCGGGGCGGCTGACCGTCGGCGGCGGCGGTTCCGCGGGTCGGGCACTGGCATAAAGCCAGCCGCCCGCCGCCGCGATGGCTGTCCCGACCAGCGCCCCCGCGGCGTGGACCAGCTGGCGGCGCTGCCGCCGGGTGAGGCGAGAGCGCCGGCTCGATCCCTCGGGGCGTCGCGGGCGTGTCGGCTTCATCCGGGACAGGGTGCAGCAAGAAGAATGCCGACGGCATTGCCGCGCCAGCGCCACCGAGCCGGCTGGGGCGTGCGAAGCTTTTTCCGGCGCCCGGCAGGTCCTACCGCACCGGCCCGGGGGCGGCCAAATCGCGTGTGGTAGAGTGGCCCCGTGGGGACCCCGCGGCACACCGTCGAGGTCCGGGAACTGGAGAAGATCTTTCGGGCGCCGTGGCCGCGCCGCCATCGCCAGGTCGCCCTTCGGGGCGTGTCATTCGCGGTGCCGGAGGGGGCCATCTTCGGGATCCTGGGGCCGAATGGGGCCGGCAAGACGACCCTCCTGTCGATCCTGGCCACCCTCCTCCTGCCCGATCGGGGTGAAGCCCGGGTGCTCGGTCTCGACGTCGTTCGCGACGCCCGCCGGCTACGGGAACGGATCAACATGGCCTCCGGCAGCACGTCCTTCCTCTGGAGCCTCACCCCGCGCGAGGTGCTCGACGTGACGGGACGCACCTATGGCCTCGCCCGGGCGGCGCGGGCGCGTCGCGTGGCGGCCCTCCTCGAGCAGTTCGAGCTGGCGGCGTTCGCCGACGTGCCCTACAACGAGCTGTCCACCGGCCTCAGGCAGCGCCTGGCCCTCGCCAAGGCATTCGTCAACGATCCCGAGCTCCTGATCCTCGACGAGCCCACCGTCGGGCTCGACCCCGACGTCGCGGTGCGAGTCCGCGAGGAGATCGCCGCCCTCCGGCGCGTTCGGGGAATGACGATCCTGCTGTCGACCCATTACATGCGCGAGGCCGAGCAGCTCTGCGACGACATCGCCTTCCTCCGGAACGGGGCGATTCTGGCCCGCGGCGACGCCCAGAGCCTCAAGCGGCAGATCTTCATGGGCGACCGCATCCTGCTGAGCGTCGAGGGTGAGGGGTGGACGGGCATCGGGCGACTGCCGGGCGTCCTGGCGGTGCGGAGCGAGGTGAGCCGGGTCGAGGCCCTGGTGGACGACGCCCGGAAGCGGCTCCCCGAGATCCTCCGGCACCTCATGGAGCAGGGAGTGCCGGTCACCGACGTGAGCGTGGCCGAGCCCAGCCTGGAGTCGGTTTTCATCGAGCTCGCCCGATGAATCGCCGGCGCGTGGCCTGGCAGCGCGAGCTCACCAAGACCTCGGCGTTCTTCCGGAAGAACTGGCTGATGAGCCGCCGGAACGTCATGACCGTCTTCGAAGTGGTCTTCTGGCCGGTGGTGACCCTGCTCTCGGTGGGGTTCATGACCACATTCCTCAGAGTGGGGCCGGACGCGACCGTGTTCGTCCTGGTGGGAACGCTAGCCTTCTCCATCGTCCAGGTCTGTCAGCTGGATGTCGCGTACGCGGTCATGTTCGACATCTGGGCCAAGAGCGTCAAGCACCAGTTCCTCGCGCCGGTCGAGCCCTGGCACATGGCGGTGGGGGCCTGGCTGATGGGCGTGGTACGGGGGCTCGTCGTGTTCGCCCTGATGGGAAGCGTGAGCCACTGGGCCTTCGGCGTGAGCCTCCTCGCCCCCGGGTGGGCACCGGCTGCCGGGTTCGTCCTCGGCCTCCTCCTTTCGGCCGCGGGAGTGGGGCTCCTGGTGGTGACCGTGCTCCTGCTCTTCGGCGTCCACGCGGAGGTCACCGCCTGGTCCGGGGTGAGCCTGGTGCTCCTCCTCTGCGGCATCTACTACCCGGTCTCGATGCTGCCGGGGCCGCTCGCCGGCATCGCGGCAGGCATCCCGCTCACGTACTTCCTGGAGGGATTCCGGGCCTACTACGGCTTTCCGCCGGTCTTCCCGAATGCCTGGAGCCGGGGCTTCGGGCTCGCCCTCGCCTACATCGTCGTGGGCTACGGAGCCTTTCGATGGGCCGTGACGCGGTCTCGGCGGACCGGGATGCTGCTCAAGCTGTCAGACTGAGGCCGCACTCGACGTCGCTACCTCGCCACGGCTACAGGGTTTCCCGCAGGGGTCCGTGGCAAATTTCTTGACACCGAAGCGCTGGGGTCCCTAGAGTTACGCTGAAGGCAAGGGGGTTTAGCCAACCTTATGGGTTGGCACTGATTTAGCAGAAGCCGTGGGCAAGGGAGAAAAGCTGACATGGATGGGACCCTCTGGCGAGTCTTCTGCGGTCTGGCCGATCGAGCTCGAGTCCGCCAGGTTCCCCCTCCCACCCTGGTGTCGTGCGGGACGAGTCCCCTCGGAGAGGATCTCTGCCTCGACCCGCGGTCGGCTACCGACCCCGAGTGGTTCTACCCGGCCCCGGGCCCCATCAACCCCGACGTCTGGGAGACGGTCGACGAGGCGGAGGGGGTGGAGGTCGAGTCTCTGGCCTTCCAGAGCTCCGCACCCTTCGGGATCTCGGCCAACGATCGCGTGGTCGTCCGGTTCTATCGTCCTGCCCATCAGCCCATCCGGTGGGCGCTCCTGGTTCTCCACGGGATCTGGCGCCAGGACCAGGAGTTCGAGGACCGCCTCTGTCGGGATCTCGCGCGCCACGGGGTCGCGAGCGCGTTGATGTCGCTGCCGTTTCACTGGGAGCGTGCCCCGAACAAAGCCCCGAGCGGCGCCTACTTCCTCTCCAGCGACCCCCTGTGGACGTCAGCCGCCTTCCGCCAGGCGATCATCGATGCGCGGGGCGTAGTCGGTCTGCTCCGGGGCCGCGGGGTTCCGGTCGGCGTCATCGGGTTCAGCCTGGGGGGGATCATCGCCCACATCCTCATGGCGGTCGAGCCGTTCGACCTCGGGGTATCGGCGCTCGCCGGCGGCGACACGGCGGGCATCGTCTGGGAAAGCATGCTGACGCAAGCCTATCGCCGCGCGATGGAGGCTCGCGGGATCACGCTGGCGCGCCTCGCGGCCCTCTGGGCGACCGGGAACGCCACGCTCTATGCCACACGGGTCCAGGCCGCCCGCCTGCTGATGCTGAACGCGCGCTACGATCGCCTCGTCCCGCTCCACTTCACCCTGGAGCTCTGGCGCGCGCTGGGCGAGCCGCCGATCCGCTGGCTGTCGGCCGGGCACATCACCGCGTTCCTTTTCCGACAGACCATCGCTGGCGAGATTCTCGGAGCGATGGGATTGCCGCGGACTGCCGAGGCGCCGGGGCGTTTCCGGATCCCTCCCGTCCTGGTCAGACGCGAAGCCCGGTGGGCGGCCTGAGGCGGCGTCGGCGCCGCCAGCCGCCCTCAGCCTGCCGGTACGGCGTCCTTCGGATCCTCGCCCTGGCGGCGATCCTGGCCCTGCTGCCCGCCCCCGGGCTCGCGCAGCGGGCCCTGCGCTACTCCGGCAAGGTCGAGCGAGTCGACTTGGGTGATGGCCGGGTCGTCGTGGAAGAGCTGGCGGAAAAGGGACAGCGGCGCCGCCACGAGGTCTACGTCGATCGCGACACCCCGATCGTGAGCGCGGTGCGCCTCCGTGCCTGGGAAATGCGGGGGCGGGGAGCGTACGACGAGGTGCCGGTGACGCTGGCTGATCTCCTGGCGGGCGACTTCGTCGTCGTGGAGTCAACGGAGGAGGGGGATCGCCCCGTGGCTCGACGCATCACGATCGTGGAGAGCGTCCGGCGCCCGAGGCCCTGATCGTCGGCGACGCCACGCGGTCGCCTCAGGGTGGCTCGAGGCTCACAAGGGCTCGACGAGCACCGACTCGCCTGGCTTGACGTCTCCGCGCGACTCCTCGAGGATGACGAGGCAGCTCGCCGCCACCATCGAGGAGAGAATGCCCGAGCCCTGGGGCCCCGTGGTCGAGACCTCCCAGCCCCTCCCGGTGTAGGTCAGGATGCCGCGTTTGAACTCGCGCCGCCCCACCCTCTTTCGCATCGACTCGGCGGCCACCGCCGTGAACTGGCGCGGCTCGAGCTCCCGGCGTCCCGCGAGCTTCCAGAGGGCCGGGCGGACGAACAGGAGAAAGCACAGCATGGATGCCACGGGGTTGCCCGGCAGCCCGAAGAAGTGGCTCTCGCCGATCTTCCCCACCGCCAGGGGTCGGCCCGGCTGCATCGCCACCTGCCAGAACTCGACGCCGCCGATCTCGGCCAGGACGTCCTTGACGAGATCGTAGACTCCGACCGACACGCCACCCGAGGTGAGGACGACGTGGGCCGCCTCCGCCGCCTCGAGGAGGCGCGCGCGCAGGATGTCCCGAACGTCCGGCACGATGCCGAGGTCGATGGAAACGCCGCCGGCCGCCTCCACGAGTCCGTGTAGCGAGAAGCGGTTGGCGTCGTAGATCTGGCCGGGCTTGCGGGGCAGCCCGGGCTCCACCACCTCGTCGCCGGTGGAGAGCAGGGCGACGCGGGGCCGGTCGTGGACCCAGGTCTCCGGAAGACCAAGCGAAGCGAGGAGGCCGAGCTCCTGGGGCCGGAGCACCGCGCCACCGGCGATGACCACGGCGCCCGTCCGGACGTCCTCGCCGCGCGCGCGGACGTTGGCCCCCGGCTCGACGGCCTCCGGGAGCACGGCATCGCCATCCCGCTCGGCAACCTCCTGCGGCACCACGGTGTCGGTGCCGGCCGGCATCGGGGCGCCGGTCATGATGCGGAGCGCCTCACCCGGACCCACGGTCCCGGCGAACGCCGAGCCGGCGGGCAGGTCACCCACCACCCGGAGTCGCGCGCGTCCGCCGGGCCGGAGGTCCCCCGCTCGGACGGCGTAGCCATCGACTGCCGAGTTGTCCGCGGGCGGCACGTCGAAGGGGGCTGCGACGTCGCGGGCCAGCACCCGTCCGAGGGCCTGCTGGAGTGGGACCGCCTCGGGCCCGAGAGGGCGGACGACCTGGGCAAGGATGTGGGCCAGAGCCTCGGCGACGGAGATCATGGTGCAGACGGTATTATACCGGCCGGGCAGGGCCCGAGACGCCTCCGGTCGGCTCTGTTATAGTGGCGGGGCGATGGGCGCCGGCGGGCTTCTGGATGTCGGCGAGACGCCACCACCATCCGCCCGGGAGCGGCCGCCGGACGCGGCAACGACCGGGCCGGTCGGGCTGCGGTCCCGGACGGAGGCGGCCGGGCCACGACCGGCCGGCTTCTGGCGGCGCACGTTTGCGCTGGCCGCGGACGTCGTCGTCGTGTGGGGGCTGCTCGTGGTCGGCGACTTCCTGGCGGTGCCGCTCGCAAGGTGGCCGCTCCTCGAGCGGGCTTTCGAGGCCGCCTACATCCTGGTGGTACCCGCCGCGTACTTCATCCTCATGCACGGCACCGGCGGACGGACCCTGGGCAAGATGCTCGCCGGCGTCCGCGTCGTCGCCGAGAGCGGTGAGGCGATCGGCTACCCCCGCGCGCTCGCGCGTCAGGCGGCGTGGGTTCTCTCGACGATTCTCTTCCTCGTCGGCCACCTGGCCGTTGCGGTGCGCCGGGACAAGCGCGCCCTTCACGATCTGGTCGCGGGCACGCGCGTGATCCGGGGCCCCCGAGAGCAGACCCTTGCCCCGAGTCGAACCGACGATGCTGCTATGATGAGAGCACCATGAGCGTAGACATCCTGCGGGAAGCATGGCAGCGGGTCTCGATCGGAGAACGGGTGGCGCTGGCCACGCTCGTGGCAACCCGGGGCTCGACGCCGCAGAAGGTCGGAGCGCGGATCCTCGTGCGGGGCGACGGAGGCTCGCTCGGCACGCTGGGGGGTGGCGCCGTCGAGGCGGAGGCGGTGCGCGAGGCGGCGGCGCAGCTGGGCTGGGGCGAACCCGTCTTGCGGGAATACGCGCTCTCCACGGGCACCGACGAGTGGGGACTCGCCTGCGGCGGGACGATGGTGGTCTTCATCGAGTCGCTCGCCGAGGAGGCTCTCGGGTGGCTTCGGGCGGTGACCGAGGCGAGCGGGAGCGGCGGTGAGCCGCTCGCGCTGGTGACGGTGGTCGAGGGGCCGCAGGCCGGCCGGCGCCTGCTGGTCCGGGAAGGGGACCCGCCGGAAGCGCCCGGCGAGCCGGGCCTCGAGCGAGCGGCGGCGGAGCTCGGGCGGCGTGTTCTGGGGGAAGAGCGCGCCGAGCTGATGTCGATCGAGAGCGTGCGTCTCTACGCGGAGGCCTTCGCCCCCGATCCGGCTCTCGTGATCGTGGGAGCCGGACACGTCGGCAAGGCCCTGGCGACCCTCGGAAAGTTTCTTGGCCTCCGGGTCACGGTCGTGGACGATCGCGCGGAGTACGCGAGCCGCGGGCGCTTCCCGGAGGCGGACGAGGTGCTCGCCGGGCCCGTCGGCGAGACACTCGGCACCATCGCGGTGAGCGCGCGGACGGCTATCGTCGTCGCCATGCGCAACCACGACCTCGATTTCGAAGCGACGGCGGCCGCGGTCCGGACCCCGGCCCGGTACGTGGGCCTCATGGGCTCCCGGCGCAAGGCGATCCTCGTCGCGGAGCGGCTGCTGGCCGACGGTGTTCCGCCTGATCGGGTGCGGGCGCTCCGGAGTCCCATCGGTCTCGACATCGGCGCCCGCACGCCCCAGGAGATCGCCCTGTCGATCCTGGGGGAGTGGATCATGCTCCGGCAGGGCGGGCGTGGCACGCCGCTTCAGCTCGGCGAGGAACTCTTCGCCAAGGCGGCGGGCCGGACGACGGTGGCCACGCCGAGCGCGACGGGCGGCGGCGATCGCTGAGCGCCCCCGCGCGCCGGACGCCGTCGCGTGGCACTTCCCCTCGGACTCCGTAATCGCCTGGCCGAGCTGATCCTCGACGCTTTCGACGACGTCTCGGCCCGCGAGACGCTCGGGGCCCTGGTGCGGTTCTGCGGCAGCGAGGAGGGGCGGCTTCGGCCCGAGGACGCGACCCGGCTCCTGACGCTCGGCTGGTTCGAGAGAGCGGGCCCGGATCGCCTGCGGCTTCGGGGCGCTCACCAGATGTACCGGCCGGCGCTGTGCGGACGGGTGGCGGCCGCCACGTCGATGGTCGCCGAGGGCGCCGGCGGTGAGGCGGGCGGGAGCCAGGCGGGCCTGCTCGGCCGGGCTGCGCGGCTTGCCGACGCGGGGCTCTACTTCGAGGTGCACGAGCTGCTGGAGCCCGCCTGGATGCGCGCGGAGGGCCTCGCGCGAGTGGCGTTGCAGGGACTCATCCAGGTCGCGGTCGCCTTCCACCACGCCCAGCAGGGGAACCATCCTGGCGCACGCTCGCTGCTGGCGGAGGGTCTCGCCAAGCTCACCGCCGCCCGGGGCGCCCTCCCGCTGGACACGGAGGCCTGGGAGCAGTCCCTTGGCGGCGTCCGCGACGCGCTCGAGGCCGGTCAGCCTCCACCCCCCGCCTCACCCTGGCCGCGCCCGCGGACGACATCGCCGACGGAGTCGGCATGGCGCTGCTCCTGACGAGACCTGCTGGAGCAGGGGAGCTCGGTATCACCGAACCAGAACGGAGGGCGGCGTGGAGCTCGGACTGAACGGACGGGTGGCGCTGGTGACCGGGGGATCCAAGGGCATCGGCCGCGCCTGCGCGGCCGGCCTGGCGGCCGAGGGATGCCGGCTGGCGCTCTGCGCGCGGGGCGCCGAAGGGCTCGAGCGAGCGGCGGCCGAGCTTCAGGCCAAGGGAGCGGAGGTCCTGACGGTGGCGGCCGATCTGACCGAGGCCGACGCGGCGCGCCGCGTGGTGGCGGCTGCGATAGGCCGATTCGGGCGCCTGGACATCCTGGTCAACAACGCGGGCGCCATCCGAGGTGGCGACTTCCTGACGACGCCCGCCGAGCAGTGGGCCGATGACTGGCGACTGAAGGTCCTCGGCTACGTGCGGATGGCCCAGGCCGTCCTCCCCCACATGCGGGCGCGCCGCTGGGGGCGCATCATCAACGTGATCGGCGCCGCCGCCCGGAACCCGACTCCCACCTACATGGCGGGCGGCATCGCGAACGCCGGGCTGATCAACTTCACGCGGGCCCTGGCCGATCTGGCCGCCCGGGACCAGATCCTGGTGGCGGCGGTCAGCCCGGGCGCCACGGCCACCGAGCGGTGGGACAGCCTGGTCGCCCGGCAGGCGCAGGCCCAGGGACGATCCCCGGAAGACCTCCGGGCCGAGGTCGAGCGGGCCCAGCCGCTCGGGCGGATCGGGCGACCGGAGGACGTGGCGGATCTCGTGGTCTTCCTGGCCTCGGAGCGTGCGAGCTTCCTCACCGGTCTCAGCATCACCGTGGACGGCGGCGCCAGCCGAGGGGTCTACCTTTAAGTGTTTGTCCGAAAATGGGCCTTGACACCGCTCGGGCGCCCGAGTAGGGTGTAGCGGCCAAGGGTCACCTTTGGCGCATTCGCGTAGAGTGCCCTCAAAGAGGCCCGACTCTTTGGGGGCGTTGTTGTCTCGGCCAGTCCAGGAGGTGGGGGATGTCGGCCAAGCTCTTCGTGGGGAACCTTTCGTACCAAGCGACGGAGGAAGACCTGCGTGAGCTGTTCCAGCAGGCCGGGACCGTCGAGTCCGTCCGGATCATCACGGACCAGTTCACGGGTCGGCCCCGCGGTTTCGGTTTCGTGGAGATGTCCACCAAGGAAGAGGCCGAGCGGGCGATCGAGCAGCTCAACGGTCGCCTCTTCCGCGACCGGAACCTGGTGGTCAACGAGGCCCGTCCGCAGCCGAACCGGTCACCGGGCGGCGGCGGGCGCGGGCGCCGGGAGGGCGGTCCCGGTGGCGGTGGAGGCGGCTGGGGCCGGCGCTAGCGGCGGCCGACGCGGTACGTCGCCGACAGACGGCCGCGCGACATTCAGCCGAGCCGGGGGTTTCCAGAGCCCCCGGCTTTCGTTTCGCTGGCCGCCGAAGGGTCCGTGGCGGGAAGGGCGGGGCTGTCAGCCCTCAGGTAGGCGAGAACTTCCTCGGGGGTGTCGGCGAGGCGCAGGATGGCGAGCTCGTCGTCGTTGACCCGGCGGTCGCGCACCACGACGGCGCGGAGCCAATCCAGCAGCCCCTGCCAGTAGGCCGCGCCGAGTAAGATCACCGGGAAGCGCCGGATGCGCCGCGTCTGAACCAGGGTGGTGGCCTCGAAGAGCTCGTCGAGAGTACCGAAGCCTCCGGGAGCGATGACGAAGCCGATGGAATACTTGACGAACATCACCTTGCGCACGAAGAAATAGCGAAAGTTGAGGAGCCGGACGAGGTAGGGGTTCGGCGCCTGCTCCTGGGGCAAGTCGATGTTGAGACCGACGGAGAGCCCGCCCACCTCCATGGCGCCCTTGTTGGCAGCCTCCATGATCCCGGGGCCGCCGCCGGTCAGGATCGTGAACCCGTGCGCGGCGAGCAGCCGGGCCGTCTTCTCCGCGAGGGCATAGGCGGGGTCGTCCGGTGTGGCCCGCGAGGAGCCGAAAAAGGCGACCGCTGGAGGGATGTTCGCGAGCCCCTCGAACCCGGCGACGAACTCGTCCATGATCTTGAAGACCCGCCAGGGATCCTCGGTATCGAGATGAATCGGAGTCGGCTGGAGCTCGGCCACGAGCGGGAACTAGGCCGCGATGGTCCGGCGGTACTCGGTGAGGGGGACAGCCCCCACGATGCGGCGGCCATCCGCGAGCACGACGGTCGGGATGGCCCGCACGCCGTGCTCTCGCACGGCCGCCTCGTAGTCGTCGAGGACGGCCTGCCGGCCCTTCCCGGCCGTATAATCGGCCATGAAGCGTGCGCCGTCGACCTCGGGCACGGCCCGCACGACCGCTGCGACCTCGTCGGGGATGCCGATGTTGACGCCGTCGCCGAAGAAGGCGGCGTAGAGCCTGATGTGCACCGCCTCGAACGCGGCGTCACCCTGCAGCCCCACACACTTGGCGGCTTCCAGGGCGGGAAGGCTCCAGGCGGGGAAGTCCGGTCGCTCCCACATCCGGAAGCTGACGCCGGTGTCGCGGGCCAGCTCCCGGCAGCGCCGCCAGGCTTCCTCGCGATAGGTGCCGGCGAAGGTGGCGGTCGGGTCGGGCGTGGGGCGGAGGGGAAAGGCACGCCAGCGGAGCGTGAGGCGGTCTCCCAGCTCCGCACGGAGCTGCCGGAGGCGCACGGCCGCCGGGTAGCACCAGGGTCAGAGGTAGTCGGCGTACTCGAGGATCTCCACGGGGTTCCTCGGCTCGATTCTAGCCGCTGGCCGGCACGGCGGCAAGCCAACTGCGGGAAGATGGCGGTGCCGAGACGTGAAGAGACCGCGCGGACATGACGAGCGAGGGGCTCCGCTACGTCTTCGTCGTCCGCCGCTCTCAGAGCGACGTGTACAAGATGCTCAAGGAACGGTTCGCCGAAGACCCGGACGTGCGGGTCGTGTGGGACCGCCGGGCGGGCGACCGCCGAAAGGCCCGCCGCCCGGTCGGCCGCGATCAGCGCCGCGTCGACCGTCGGGGCGCGCAGCCCTCGACCTGGGAGACGTTTGGGTTCCTCGTCGTCATTGAAACCCCCGAGGAGATGGCGTGAGCCGCCCGGGATGACTCGCACGTTACCGACCTCGAAGGCCGAGGTCCGCGAGATGATCTGGCGGGCGATGGAGGTCCGCGGGGTCGCGCGATTCCCGGGGGCGAAGGGCCGGATCCCGAACTTCGTCGGCGCCGAGCGGGCGGCGCTCTGCCTCCAGAGCCTGCCGGCGTGGCGCGGGGCCCGGGTCATCAAGATCAACCCGGATGCGCCGCAGCTCCCCGTGCGGCGCCTGGCTCTCCGGGAAGGCAAGCTCCTCTACATGGCGGTCCCGCGCCTCCGCACCCTCGAGTGCTTCCTGGAGCTGGACCCCGCCCGGCTGGCCCGCCGCGCGCTCCAGGCTGCCTCCATCAAGGGGGCGGAACGCCTCGGTCGGCCGGTGCGGCTCGACGCGGTGCCGCCGATCGACCTGATCGTGTGCGGGTCGGTGGCCGTGAACGGGAAGGGCGCCCGGGTCGGAAAAGGGGGCGGATTCTCCGACCTCGAATACGGCCTCCTCGCCCAGGCCGGCAAGGTCGACGCCCAGACGCTCATCGTGACCACCATCCATCCGCTGCAGATGGTTCCGCAGGCGCTCGAGATGCGCGCCCATGACATCCCGGTCGACGTGGTGGTGACGCCGGACGGGCCGATCCGGATCACCCCGGCCTACCCGCGCCCCCGGGGAATCTATGCCGAGGCGCTGACGCCCGAGAAGATCGCGGAGGTGCCCGTGCTCCAGCGGGTGCTGGGGCGGGCGTGAGGGAGGAGGCTGCCGAATGGATCTCGGACTCAAGGGGAAGGCGGCGCTCGTCGCGGCGGCCTCGAAGGGGCTGGGCCGGGCCTCCGCGCGCGGTCTGGCGGCGGAGGGCGCCCGCGTGGCGATCTGCGCTCGCTCGGGCGACGAGCTGGCCAGAACGGCCGAAAAGATCCGCGGCGAGACCGGCGCCGAGGTGCTCCCGATTCCGACCGACGTGCAGGACCCGGAGGCGGTGCGGGCGCTGGTGGCCCGCACGGTCGAGGCCTTCGGCAGCGTGGACATCCTGGTGACCAACGCCGGCGGCCCGCCGTTCGGGCGGTTCGATCAGATGACGGACGCCGACTTTCAGGCGGCCTTCGAGCTGAATCTCCTCTCGACCGTGCGGATGATCCGGGAGGTGCTCCCCCACATGCGCCGCCGCCGGTGGGGACGGATCATCAACATCCAGTCGACCTCGATCAAGCAGCCGATCAACGGTCTGCTTCTGTCGAACTCGATCCGCCCGGGCGTGGCCGGTCTGACGCGCTCGCTGGTGGACGAGGTGAGCGGGGACAGGATTACCGTGAACACCATCTGCCCGGGTCGCATCATGACCGACCGCGCGCGGGGCTTCCTCGAAAGCCGGGCGAGGGTCGTCGGCGTTCCCCTCGAGGAGTTCATCAGGCAAGACGCCGCCACGATCCCGATGGGGCGGATGGGGCAGCCGGAGGAGGTCGCCAGCATGGTGGTGTTCCTCGCTTCGGAGTGCGCCTCCTACGTGACCGGGGTGACGGTGCAGGTCGATGGCGGGCTCGTCCGCAACCTCGCCTGACCCGCGGCGGGTCCGACGGCTGCGCGGTCCGGCCACGATCGTCGCGGTCGTGGCGCTCGGCGCGTCCGCGCTCGCGCAGGGCGGCGGGTCCTGGCAGAACGCCGCGCCGCTTCCGTCGAGCCGGACCGAGGTGACCGGGGCCGAGGTCGCGGGCAGGCTCTACGTCGTGGGGGGATTCGGGGGCGGCGACCACGTCGAGGCCTACGACCCGAAGGGCGATCGCTGGGAGCGACGGGCCTCGCTTCCCGCCTCGGTACATCACGCGGCGGCGGTGGGCATCGGCGGCCGGCTCTACGTCCTCGGCGGCTACTCCGGCGTGCTGTGGGGCGTGCTCGACGGGGTGTATGAGTACGATCCGGCGACGGATCGCTGGCGCGAGCGCGCGCCGCTGCCGACGCCCCGCGGAGCGCTGGCGGCTGCCGCCATCGACGGGAAGCTCTACGCGGTGGGCGGCGTCGGCAGGGACCGGCAGAACACGGGTGCGCTCGAGGTCTTCGATCCGGCCGCCAACCACTGGGAGACACGGCCAGCGATGCCCACGCCGCGGGATCACCATGCGGCCGGCGTGCTCGAAGGGAAACTCTACGTGGTAGGTGGGCGCCTCGGCGGGAGCTATTCGCAGAACCTGGACCGCCACGAGATGTACGACCCCGCCCGGAACGCCTGGGTCACACGGGCTCCGCTCCCCACGGCCCGGAGCGGCATCGCGGCCGCCGTCCTCGGCCAGCGCCTCTTCGTCTTCGGCGGCGAGGCCCCGGGCGGGACCTTCCGGGAGGTCGAGGCGTACGAGGCCGCCGCCGATCGCTGGACCGCGTTTGCCCCGATGCCGACTCCGCGCCACGGGCTCACCGCCCTCGCCTACGGGGGCCGGATCCACGTCATCTCGGGCGGTCCCCGCCCCGGCGGCTCTTCCAGCAGCGTGAACGAGGTCTTCACACCGTAAGGTCCCCGCCGAACGTGCGCGGCCGCCAGGCGGGGCGACGGCGGAGCTCACCAGCCGCGGGTCTCGCCGTGGCGGAGGAGCCAGATCCGGTCCGGGTCGAGGCCGAGCCGCCGGCCCTCGGCCCGGACGCGCTCGGCCGGCTCGCCGAATGGCTCGTCCGTCAGGTCGAACGTCCCCCAGTGCAGCTACGGGTCCTTCGAGCGCTCGCTCGTCCTGCCGGAGGGGGTGGACCCCGCCAAGGTGAGCGCCCGGTATTCGAAGGGGATGCTCGAGATCAGCATGCCGGCGCCGCTGGCTGTCGCCCCCAAGAAGGTCGAGATCCGGGTCGAGGGCCAGCAGGGCGCGCAGAAGGCCATCAAGGCCGCCTGATCGCCGAGGTCGTTCCGGGCGGGGCATCCGCGCGCCCCGCTCCCTGCGGCCCCCGGGCTCCGGGGGCCGCAGCTCTTTTGGAGTATAGTTGGGGCCATGCGTCCCTGGCTCGTCTTCACCCTCCTCGGCCTCGTGGTCGGCGCCTCCGGCGCGCGCGCGGCCGAGGAGCTTCCGATCGTCGACACCCACCTCCATTACAGTCAGGACGCCTGGACTGCCTACCCGACGCCGAGCATCCTGACGCTGCTGACCCGAGCCGGCATCATCCGGGCATTCGTCTCGAGCACGCCGGACGACGGAACCGTGCGCCTCTACGAAGCGGCCCCCGATCGGGTGGTCCCGGTCCTCCGGCCATACCGGGGGCCGGGGGACCAGGGAGCCTGGCACCGCGATCCGGGTGTCGTCGCCTACCTCGAGGGTCGCATCAGGCGCGGCATCTATCGTGGAATCGGCGAGTTCCACCTGTACGGGCGGGACGCGCAGGCCGAGGTGGTTCGACAGGTGGCGGAGCTGGCGGCGAGGAACGGGTTGTTCCTGCACTGCCACTGCGACGTGGAGGCGCTCGAGATCGTGCTGGGCCTGGTCCCCGGTGTCCGTGTGCTGTGGGCGCATGCCGGCATGTCGTCGGGACCCGAGGTGGTGGGACCGCTCATCGACCGCCACGCCGGGCTGACCGTCGAGCTCGCCTTGCGGTCGGACGTCGCGACGGGCGGCACCCTCGACGCGGCCTGGCGCGCCCTGTTCCTCCGGCACCCCGACCGCTTCATGGTGGGGGCCGACACCTGGGCGCCGTCACGCTGGAGCGACCTCGCCGCGATCACCGAGGCCACCCGAGGCTGGCTGCGGCAGCTCCCCCCCGAGGTGGCACGGCGCATCGCCCGGGAAAATGCCGAGCGCCTGGCCGGCGTCGGGCGCTGACTCGGAACCTCCACACCTCGGAGAGACTCCACATGGTCCGGTACTCGGCGAACCTCACGATGCTCTTCAACGAGGTCCCATTCCTGGAGCGCTTCGAGCGCGCGATCGCGGCCGGCTTCCACGCGGTAGAGTTCCTGTTCGCCCACAACGTGGACCAGGGTGGGGTCGCGCGGGAGCTCGAGCGCCACGGGCTCGAGCTGGTGCTCTTCGACCCGGAAGGCGGAGACTTTCCGGCGGGTGACCGCGGTTACCTCTGCGATCCCGGGCGGCGGGAGCGCCTGATGAAGACCGTCGACGACGCCATCGCCACCGCCCGGCGGCTCGGCTGCCGACGGCTGAACGTGCTGGCCGGGAACCGGGTGGAGGGTGTCGGGGACGCCGAGCTCCGGCGAACGGTGGTGGAGAACCTCCGGGCGGCCGCCCCCCGGGCGCGGGCCGCCGGGATCACCCTCCTGATCGAGGCGCTGAACACCTGGGAGAGCCCGCGGTACTTCCTCGACCGTTCGCGGCTCGGCCTCGAGATCGTCCGGGAAGTCGGCGAGCCGAACGTACGGTTCCAGTACGACTGCTACCACATGCAGCGCATGGAAGGGCAGCTGATCGAGACGCTGACCGCGAACCTCGAGTGGATCGGACACGTCCAGATCGCCGACGTCCCGGGACGCCACGAACCAGGCACCGGCGAGATCAACTACACGAACGTGCTGGGCGCCCTGGAGGGGGCGGGGTACGACGGTTACGTCGGGCTGGAATACCGACCTTCCGCGAAGACCGAAGACTCGCTGGCCTGGTTACCGCGCGAGGCCCGCGCTCGCCGGTAGCCGCGGACGTGCTCAGCCGCCGCGGATCCGGCCGCTCCATCAGTCCGAAGCTACCCCAGTGACCCCGCTCTTCGGGGACACCCTTCGCTGCTTCTGGCGGAACGATGGCTTCTTTCTCGCGGCAGGGCTCTCCTTCTACGTGATCATCTGCGTGGTCCCGTTCAGCCTGCTCCTCGTCGCCGGCGGCGGCTTCCTCCTCTCGGACGAAACGGTGGTGGAGGAGGTCGTCAACCAGCTGTCGGAGATCCTTCCGGTTTACCGCTCCGAGATGGAACAGATGCTCATCGGCGTGGCCAGCCGCCGGGGCGTGTCCGGCCTGGTCGGCGTGGGCATCCTGCTGCTCTTCGCCGTTCAACTCTTCGCGGCCACCCGGTTCGTGCTCAACCGGATCCTCGGTACCAAGGGGCGCGGGTTCGTTCACGGGCTTCTGTTCGACCTCGGCATGCTTCTCCTCCTGACGCTGCTCTTCTTCGTCACCATGGGCATCACCGCGGCGTTCGTGTGGATGCGGAGCCTCCTCCTGCTGTTCCGCCACGGGCTGTTCTTCGCCCATCTGTTTGCGTGGGCCGGGCTCTTCCTGGCCATCGCCTTCGACACCGCCCTGTTCGTCGTGCTCTACCGCTTCGTGCCGGTCCGGCGGATCCCGTGGTCGAGCGTGCTGCAGGCCAGCGCGGCCACGGCGGTTCTATGGGAAATCGCCAAGCAGCTCTTCCGCTTCTACATCGAGGGCATCGGAGTGTACAGCACCATGTACGGCTCGCTGGGCGTCACCATCGCGCTGATCATGTGGGTGTACTACTCGGCGATCGTGTTCGTCCTGGGCGCCGCCTTCATCCGGGTGCTGGAGGATCGGCGGTCACACCTCGCGCCGGTTTGACGCGGCGCGCGAGCCCTGACTATAATGCCGCATCCGATCGCGCCGGGGCCGCGTCGGAGCGCGTGAGAGGGGGTGGCCGCGACGGAAGAGCCTGTTCGGCTGACGACGCTCTCGCACGGGGCCGGCTGAGCCTGCAAGCTCGGGCCGGAGGATCTGGCCCAGGTGCTGCGGCTGCTCCCGCCGATTACCGATCCCAATGTGCTGGTGGGGCCCGAGACGTGCGACGACGCGGCGGTCTACCGGTTGAGCGACGACCTCGCCCTCGTCCTGACCGTGGACTACTTCACGCCCATCGTCGATGACCCCTACGCCTTCGGCCAGATCGCGGCCGCCAACTCGCTCTCCGACGTCTATGCCATGGGGGGGCGGCCGATCGCCATGCTCTCCATCGTGGGCTTCCCCAAAGACCGCCTGCCGTTCGGGGTCCTCGGCGAGATTCTCAAGGGCGGGGCTGAAAAGGGGCGCGAGGCGGGAGTCAGCGTGGTCGGCGGCCACAGCATCGACGACGCGGAGCCGAAGATCGGGTACGCGGTGACCGGGCTCGTCCACCCCGGCCGGATCTGGAAGAACGTGGGCGCGCGCCCGGGCGACGCGCTGGTGCTGACCAAGCCGCTCGGCACCGGCATCATCTCGACGGCGATCAAGAACGCCAAGGCCCGACCGGCCGCCATCGAGGCGGCCACCCGGACGATGGCGGCGCTGAACCGGGCGGCCGCCGAGGCGGCCGGCGAGGTCCGGGTGCACGCCGTCACCGACGTCACGGGTTTCGGCCTCCTCGGGCACCTGCGCGAGATGACGTGCGGGTCCGGGGTGGCGGTCCGGCTGGAGGCGGGACGGATTCCCCTGTTGCCGGATGTCGTGGCCCTGGCCGAGGCCGGGATGGTGCCGGGCGGCACCAAGCGCAACCTCCGCGCCACCGCGAGCGTGGTGCGCTGGGCCCCCGCGATTCCGGAGGCCCTCCGCGCCGTCATCGGGGATGCCCAGACCTCGGGCGGCCTCCTGGTGGCGACTCCCGAGGGCGAGGCGTTCCTTCGCGCGCTCGACCGGGCCGGCGTGTTGGAGGCGCGGCAGATCGGCACCGTCATCGGCGAGGACCCGGCTGGCACCATCGAGGTCGGCTCCTAACGCAGACCCACCGGACCCGTCGCCGCCGCCGGCTCGGAGGGAGGGCATGCTGCTCAAGGACAAGGTTGCCGTGGTCACCGGGGGCGGCCGCGGCATCGGCCGGGAGATCGCCCTCATGATGGCCCAGGCCGGCGCGCGGGTGGTGGTCAACGACTTCGGCGGCCGCGAGGACGGGACGGGCGGGGCGGCGTCGGCGGCCGACCAGGTGGTGGGGGAGATCCGGCAGGGTGGCGGGCAGGCCGTGCCGAGCTACGAGTCGGTCGCCACCATGGCCGGCGGCCAGCGGATCGTTCAGACGGCGCTCGACAGCTGGAACCGTCTCGACATCGTCGTGAACAACGCCGGCATCCTCCGCGACCGCATGATCTTCAACATGACCGAGGAGGAGTGGGACTCGGTGATCGCCGTCCATCTCAAGGGCAGCTTCGCGGTCACCCGGGCGGCGGCACCACGCTTCAAGGAGCAGCGCTGGGGGCGCTTCATCAACATGACCTCCACCTCGGGGCTGATCGGGAACGTCGGGCAGGCCAACTATGCCGCGGCCAAGCTCGGGATCGTGGGCCTCACCCGGGTCACCGCGCTCGACATGGCGCGCTACAACGTCACCGCCAACTGCATCTCGCCGTTCGCCTGGACCCGCCTGATCGGCACCATTCCGACCGAGACGCCGGAGCAGCAGGCGCGCGTCGCCAAGCTCGAGAGGATGTCCCCGCGCGACATCGCGCCGCTCGCCGTCTATCTCGCCTCCGAGGAGGCTCAGCACGTCTCGGGCCAGCTCTTCGGCGTTCGCGGCAAAGAGATCTTCGTCTTCTCCCAGCCCCGCCCGGTTCGGTCGATCCATCACGCAGAGGGCTGGACACCGGAGCGGATCGCCGAGACGTTCCCGGGCACGCTGGCCCATCACCTGACGCCGCTCGAGACTTCGGGCCAGTTCTTCAGCTACGATCCCCTGGTTTAGGGACGCCACCGGAGCCCCTCGGAGCGGATCACCATCGCGCGGCGGGTCAGCGTCCCGCCGTGCGCGGTTACCCGGACAGACGCCGACCGCGCGCCGTCTTGCCGGCGGGACGGGTGCCCTCGCCCTGCTGGCCGGGATCCTGGCGCCGACGTCGCCGGCCGCCGATCCCGGCCTCCTCGTCACGGTGGGCGAGGTCACCGGTCGAAGCGCTGTGGTGTGGGCGCGGGCCGACGCCCCGGGCGCGATCACGGTCGACGTGGAGGCGGCGGGTGGCGCTCGCCGACGACTGGCCGCCGAGGCGACGGCCGATTCGGACTTCACGGTCAAGCTTCACGCCGACGATCTGGTCCCGGGGACGCGGCATGCCTATCGGGTGGCGTGGCGGCGTGAGGAGGCTCGCGGCGAGTTCGTGACCGCGCCGGCGCCCGGCGTCTCGGGCCCGGTGCGCCTCGCCTGGAGCGGAGACCTCGGCGGCGGCGGCCGCTGCCGCACGCCGGCCGCGGGATACCCGATCTTCCGGGTGCTGGCGGCACGGCAGCCGGACTTCTTCGTGTTCGTCGGCGACACCATTTACGCCGACCACCGGTGCCGGGTTCCCGAGAACCTCCCGGGCGCCGACTTCCGGGCCAGCGACCTCGGCGGGTTCCGCGCCAAGCACCGGTACAACCGGGCCGACGCGGCCGTGCAAGCCTTCTTCCGGAGCACCTCGGTCTACGCCATCTGGGACGACCACGAGGTGCGCAACGACTTCGCGGGACCGAGTGAGCCCCTCATGCCCGTCGGCCGGCGCGCGTTCCTCGAGTACTGGCCGATCCAGCCGCCAGCGGACGACCCCCACCGTCTCTATCGCCGGATGCGCTGGGGTCGCGTCGCCGAGCTGTTCATCCTGGACACGCGCCAGTATCGGAGTCCGAACACCATGTCCGACGGCCCCGGCAAGACCATGCTGGGCGCCGCCCAGAGGAGCTGGCTGCTGACCGGCCTGGCCGGGTCCGCCGCAGTCTGGAAACTCGTGGTCTCGAGCGTATCGCTCTCGATCCCGACCGGGCGGGTGGTGCGGGACAGCTGGGCGAACGGGAGCACCCACCTGACCCCCGAGGGCAGCCCCACCGGCTTCGAGCACGAGCTCCTCGGGATCGTCCACGAGCTCGGGGCTCGCCGGATCTGCAACGTGGTCTGGCTGGTGGCGGATGCCCACCGTCCGGAAGTGATCCGCCATGCCCCGCTTCCCGGCCTCATCTTCCACGAGCTGGTGGCCGGGCCCCTGAGCGGGAGCGCGGGCCGGCCGGGCATTCTCGACCACACGCTGCGCCCGACCCGGCTCTACGCCGAGGGCGGCTTCACGAGCTTCGGTGAGCTGGTGGCCGACGACGCCGGCCTCACCGTCCGTATCGTCGACGGCGACGGCCGGGTCCGCTTCGCGACGACGCTCTCGCCGGAGCGCCCGAACAACTAGAGCGGATCGGAGTAACCCGGCGCCGACCACCGATCGCGTGGTCCAGCGAGGAGTGCTCTGAGCGCGGGCTTCGCCCGCGCAACCGACTCTTGGGGGTGGGCCTGGGAGGGGGCCGCGGAGGCCCCCTCCCATTGTCTAGCGGCGGCGCCGGCGACGCTCCAGGGCCGAGGCCGGTTTCCCGCGAGCCGGCGCCGGGCCTCGGCGGCGGCGCCCGGCCCAGACGGCCCAGGCGAGACCACCCAGCAAGGTGACGGCAAGCGCGCTCCACTCGAGGAGTCCTTCCGAGTACGTCAGCTCTGCCTCGAAGACGTCGAGAGGCATGCGGACCTCGAGGAGCCCCCAGGCGTCCGCTCGGGTTTCCAGGCGGCCCTGGCCGCTCTTCGCCTGCCAGAGCGGGTAGGCCGCGATCCCGGTCGCGACCCACACGCCCCCGGTGGGCGGCACCAGGAGCCGATAGCGGCGGTGGGTGATGCGTTCGAGCTGCGGCCACGGCCGGTCACGCCGCTCGAAGACCGTGAAGCCCGCGACCGTGTGCGCGGGCGTGTAGTGGGCGTCGAGGAAGCGCGCCCGGGGGGCATCGCCGGTCGGGGCGACCACCGTCGCGACCCGCAGCCGGCGCGCGAACGCTTCGAAGGCGTCTGCCGAGAGCCGCTCGGGGGGCTGGCCGAGCACCCGCTGGCCGTCGAGCTCCTCGGTGAGGGTCTCGATGCGTCGAGGTCGACTCGGGCTGCCCGCGTAGAAGCGCGCCGCCAGCGGGGCCGGATGGGTGAAGGTGCCATGGACGATCTCGCGGGCCGCGAAAAGTGGAGCGAGGCCGAGGACGTGACTGTGGGCCGCGTACCACGCCGGATCGTGAGCGAGGCGCAGCGCCGAGGTGAGGAAGAGGACACGGTCAGTGCCGCCGCGCAACACCGCCCAGAGGCGGTCGAGATCGTGGGCGCGGCTCACCTCGTCGAGGTGGGGCCACCGCGCCGGCCGCTCTCGGGGCCACAGCGTGAGCGTCGGCTCGCTGCGGGCCGGGCTCGGCAGGAGGGCGAGGAGGGCGACGAGGGCGAGGGCCGCCACCGGCCGCGCGCGGCCGCGGGCCTGCTTGGCCGTGGCCGCGGCCACCAGCGCTCCGACGCCGAGGCCGGCGGCCCAGAGCGCGGCGAGCACGACGCCGTCCGCGAGGCGATCGGGCTCGATGGCCGACCAGCCGCGCCGGAAGAGCGGGGCGTCGAGCAGCAGAACGCCGAGGAGGGCGATCGGGAAGAGCGCGAGAACCGCGTCGAACGGCCGGCGGCGCAGGAGGATGGCCACCCAGGCCAGCAGGGCCCCGATGCCGATGAGGACGAGGAGCGGGCGCGACCCGAGCTGAGCGAGAAGCGCCCAGGGTCCCAGGTGGCTCCAGGCGAGCGGAACGACCCAGGCGTGGCGGACGGCGAACGGCAGCGTCCAGAAGGCGGTGAGGGCGAGCGTGAAGCTGGCGACCGCCCCGGCGGCGAGGAGCGTCGGACGCCCCGGGCGGAGGACCAGGGTGAGGCCGGCGGCCAGGATCATGAGCGTTGCCGCGGCGGGCGCGTTCGCGGGGTGGCACAGGACGACGGCGGCCGCCGCCGGCGGGGCCCAGCGGGGTGGCTGCCCGGTCTCGATCCAGCGCCGAAGCGCCAGCGCGAGGAGCGGGAGGAAGCCGAGCGAGAGCCGGCTCGTCAGGATGCCCCAGCGAAGGCTCTCCTCGACCCCGCTCTGGAGCCCGGCGGAGAGCGTGAGGGCGACGAACGCCGGCGGGAGCGCGAGCCAGCCATCGCCGAGCACCGCGACCAGCAGGACATAGGTGGTGAGGGCCGGGAGGAGCAGCACGACGCCGCAGAGCGCCTGGTAGACCACTTCCACCGAGATCGACCAGAGGCCGACCAGCCGGATGAGCGCGCCGGCCACCACGAAGCCGGGCGGGTAGAACTGCAACTCGGGATAACCGCCCCACCAGTCCGGGTTCCAGTCGGCGGTCCAGCGGCCGTCCGGCACCGTCCGCTCGAGCGCATGCCAGAGACGGAAGAACTGCCCGGGATGATCGTCGAAGGCGGGGAGGCCGCCGCCGAACGCGGCGAGGGCGAACGCGCCGGCGTACGCCACGAGGAGCAGGGCGGGCCCGACACGCCGCACGGCGTCATGGTAGCAGAGGCAGCGTCTCCAGCGGCCAGAAGATGACCCGCAGGCGCCGGGCGAAGTGGAGAAGCGGCGCGGTCGCCGGCAGCGGGATGTCGTGGCCGAGCGTCATCGTGTTCCGATCGAGCCGGGCCGCCGCCGGCTGGAGCGGCCAGGGCTCGTGGTGGATCTCGCCGCGGCGCAGCCGCCCACGGGACCCCGGCGTGTAGAGACAGTAGCGCTCCGTGAGCCAGTGGGCGAGCGAGCCGGTCGGAGCGCGGAACACGTCGCCGACGGGGCGATACTGCGCGGCGAACTCGGCCGGCGGCGCATCCTGGTGGATCCGCCGGCTCGCGTATCGGACGGCGTCGCCGGCGCCGTCCACCGTCATGCGGGCACGGAAGTACGGGAGCCGGTACCACTGCCGGGCGATGGCGACGATCAGGCGGTTCCCGGCATCGAGGCTGAAGAAGAAGACGCCGGGCTTCCCCTCGACCGTGACGTAGGTGCGCACGTTCAGCTCGGGGAAGGCCGAGAGCCCGGGTACGGCCGGCAACCCGCGGAGGCGGACCGTCATGTGGAAGGGGATGATGCCGAGCCAGGCCTCGCCGTCGAAGGTGTCGATGGCGAGGGTGGGCGGCACCAGCGCGCGCAGCAGCGCGACCGGAACCGGCCAGTGAGCGAAGAGCAGGTCGTACCAGGTCTGGGTCATCACCCACGGTCGGTCGGGGAGAGGCCATGGCCGGTGCTCGGCGGGTGGGATCATGGGGGCGAGGACTGGATGGCCAGAGCGAGCTGAGCCGGCTCCGGTGGGGGCACACGCGGTGCCCGCCGGCGGTCGGCGATCTCGTACTGCTGCCTGAGCTCCCCGACCTGCCGGAGGACCGGCACCGACTCGCGGCGGGGGAGGGAGGCGCGCCCGCCGTAGAGCCGCTCGTAGCGGCGAAGCTCGTCGGGCCAGTCGCGCGCGAGGTGCGCGAGGAAGTGCTCGCGCGTCCCCGGCCGGAGATACAGGAGATTCGCCCACAGATGGGTCGCGCCCGCCTCGCGGGCCGCCCGGACCACCTCGGCGAGCTGCTCGGGACGATCGGAGAGCCCGGGAAGGATCGGCGCGATCCCCACGCCGGCCTTGATGCCGGCGTCCACGAGGGCTCGGAGGGCCCGCAGCCGCTGGCGGGGAGGCGCGGTCCCCGGCTCGGTCGTTCGCCACACGTCGGCATCGAGAGTCGGCACCGAGAAGTTCACGGAGACCTCGGCCCGGCGCGCCGCCTCCTGGAGGACGTCGATGTCACGGACGATCAGGGGCCCGCGCGTGATCAGACTGAATGGGTTGCCCACCGATCCGAGGACCTCGAGACAGCCGCGCGTGAGGCGATAGCGGCCCTCGGCCGGCTGGTAGGGATCCGTCGCCGCGCCGATTGCGACATCCTCGCGCCGCCAGGACGGCCGGGTGACCTCCCGGCGAAGCACCTGGGCGATGTTGACCTTGACGCGGATCGACCGCCCGTAGCGGTCATCGGCCGGGCGATCGGCGCGCTGTTCGAAGGCGCGCACGTAGCAGAACGTGCAGCGGTGGGTGCAGCCCATGTACGGGTTCAAGGACCACTTGAAGTCCATCCCCGTGACCCGGTTCAGGGCTGCCCGGCAGGGCTCCTCGCGGTACTCGACGGGCACGAGGTCACTATATCAACACCTGTTAAGCCACACAAGGGTGGGTCTCGACCGGATGCCGCCGCGATGCCCGCGAGGTGGGCGTCCCTGCCAGGGGCCGGGAAATGGCCGCGCTTCCTTGACGCGTGCCCGTCGCGCGTGTTAGATGTGTCAGATATCGTCGGGGCTCGAATCCCCGGGAGGACCCGGCCGAATGGAAAGGGTGAAGGGGCTCAAGTGCCGGGAGTGCGCCCGCGGCTATCCTCTGGCCCCACTTCACGTTTGCGACTTCTGCTTCGGCCCGCTGGAGGTGGACTACCGTTACGAGGCGCTGCGGGGGCTGGTGACTCGGGACCGCATCGCCGCCGGTCCTCCCAGCATCTGGCGCTACAAGGACCTGCTGCCGGTCGAGGGGGAGGTCGCCATCGGCCGCCACGCGGGGTACACCCCTCTCGTCCGCGCCTGGAACCTGGGTGAGGAACTGGGCGTCCGCGAGCTGTACGTCAAGAACGACGCGGTCTGCCATCCGACCTGCTCGTTCAAGGACCGGGTGGTCAGCGTCGCGGTCACCAAGGCCAAGGAATTCGGCTTCGACACGGTCGCCTGCGCGTCTACCGGAAACCTGGCCAACTCGGTGGCTGCTCACGCGGCCCAGGCCCGGCTGCGCTCTTTCGTCTTCATCCCGGCCGACCTCGAGCCGGGGAAGGTGCTCGGCACGCTCGTCTATGGTCCGGTGCTGGTTGCAGTCGAGGGAACGTACGACGAGGTGAACCGCCTCTGCTCCGAAGTGGCCGACCAGTACCCCTGGGCGTTCGCCAACATCAATCTCCGGCCCTTTTACGCCGAAGGGTCCAAGACCTACGGCTACGAGATCGCCGAGCAGCTCGGCTGGCACGCCCCGGCCCACGTCGTGGTGCCCTGCGCCGGCGGGTCGCTCCTCACCAAGATCTGGAAGGCCTTCCAGGAGCTCCACGCGCTCGACCTCATCGGGGACGTCCGGACGCGGATGTACGCGGCCCAGGCGGCCGGATGCGGCCCTATCGTGACGATGATCAAGCAGGACTCGGACACGCTCGTCCCCGTCCGTCCCAACACCATCGCCAAGTCGCTGGCCATCGGGAATCCGGCCGACGGCTACTACGCGTACCGCGTCGTGAAGGACTCCGGCGGCGCCGGCGAGCACGCGACCGACGAGGAGATCCTGGAGGCGATGGGGCTCCTGGCGCGCACCGAGGGGATCTTCACGGAGACCGCCGGGGGCGTGACGCTGGCGGCCGCCCGGAAGCTCATCGATCGGGGCGTGATTCCCCGCGACGAGTCGATCGTCGTCTGTATCACCGGCAACGGGCTCAAGACGGTCGAGGCGCTCGGGTCGCGGCTCTCCGAGCCCGTGCGGATCCGCCCGAACGTGGCGGCCTTCGATCGGGCCCTGGCGGATCTGAAGACCCTTACCCAATCCTGACGGCCGTGCCGATGGCGGTCGCAGCCCGTCCTCAAAGGAGGAGCGAGAGATGCCTGTCCTGGTGCGTATTCCGACCCCTCTTCGCCGCGTCACCAACGGCATCGGCGAGGTCAAGGGGGGGGGCAAGGATGTCGCGGCGCTGATCGACGATCTGGAACGCCAGTATCCCGGGCTCCGCGATCGACTGGTCGAGGAATCCGGCGAGCTCAGGCGGTTCATCAACATCTACGTGAACGAGGAAGACATCCGTTTCCTCTCGGGGAAGGGGACCGCGCTCAAGGACGGGGACGAAGTCTCCATCGTGCCGGCCATCGCGGGAGGGTGGTGAGGCGCGAACATCCGACGGGCGGCCGTGACCCGAGGCGCTCGATGTACGTTGAACTGACGGAGGAAAGACTGCGGCGGTACAGCCGCCAGGTCATCCTGCCGGAGGTCGGCGGGGCCGGGCAAGCCCGTCTCTTCGCCTCCCGCGTCCTGGTGGTCGGGGCCGGCGGTCTCGGCTCGCCGGCCGCGCTCTACCTGGCGGGAGCGGGGATCGGCACGCTCGGGCTCGTGGACTCCGACGCGGTCGAGCTCTCGAACCTCCCGCGACAGATCCTCCACGGCACCAAGGATCTCGAGCGCCCGAAGGTAGACTCGGCTCAGGCGCGGCTCGAGGAGCTGAACCCGGAGGTGCGAGTCGTGCCGCACCACGTGCGACTCGCGGCCGACACCGCGCGGGCCCTCATCGAGGACTACCAGGTCGTCGTCGAGGGCTCGGACAGCCTGACCACCAAGCTCCTGGTCAACGACGCCTGCGTGGCCCTCGGGGTGCCCCTCGTCGTGGCCGGGGTCGTGGGCTGGGACGGCCAGCTCCTGGTGGTGCGCCCGGGCGCCACCGCTTGCTACCGATGCGTCGTCCGCACCGCGCCGCCGGCGGGAGCGGTGCCGTCGTGCCAGGAGGCCGGCATTCTGGGGCCGATCGCGGGCATCGTGGGAAGCCTCCAGGCGACGGAGGCGTTGAAGCTCTGCCTCGGGCTCGACAGCCCCATGGCCGGTCACCTCCTCTTCTTCGATGGCCGCTCGGGGGAGACGTCGTGGGTGTCGGTACGCCGGGACCCGACCTGTCCGGCATGCGGGAGTTGTGATCGATGACGACGCCGCGGATCTCGAAGCGCGTCCAGGGGTTCACCGAGTCGGTGATCCGAGAGATGACCCGGGTGAACGCCGAGCACGGGGGCGTGAACCTGGCCCAGGGGTTCCCGAACTTCCCGCCGCCCAAGGAGCTGGCTGAGGCGGCGCACCGGGCGATCGATGGCGACTTCCACCAGTACGCGATCACCTGGGGAGCGCGGAACCTGCGCGAGGCGATCGCCGCCAAGTTCGAGCATTTCTACGGCAAGCCGGTGGATCCCGAACGGCAGGTGACGGTCTGCTGCGGCTCGACGGAGGCGATGCTCTCGAGCCTCCTGGCCGTCCTCGACCCCGGCGACGAGATCATCATCTTCGAGCCGTTCTACGAGAACTACGGACCCGGAGCGATCATCTCCGGAGCCCGACCGGTGTACGTCCCGCTCGAGCCGCCGGCGTTCTCGTTCGACCCCGACCGGCTCGCCCGGGCCTTCACTCCCCGCACGAAGGCCATCATCTTCAACAGCCCGAACAACCCCACCGGAAAGGTCTTCAACCTGCGGGAGCTCGAGTCGATCGCCGAGCTCTGCCAGAAGCACGACGTCCTCGCCATTACCGACGAGATCTACGAGCACATCGTGTTCGACGGCCACCGGCACATCCCGATCGCGACGCTTCCCGGGATGTGGGACCGGACGATCACCATCTCGGGTGTCTCCAAGTCGTACTCGGTGACGGGCTGGCGGATCGGCTACACGATCAGCTCTCCCGAGATCGCCGTCGGGATCCGCCGCGCCCACGACTTCGTGACCGTGGGCGCGCCGGCTCCCCTGCAGGAGGCGGCGGTGACCGCCCTTCACCTGCCGGACAGCTACTATCTGAGCCTCCGTGAGGCGTATCAGGCCCGTCGGGATCTCCTCTGCCCGCTGCTCGAGAAGGCCGGGTTCCCCATCTTCAGGCCGTCCGGGGCCTATTACGTGTTGACGGAGTGCCGGCACTTCCTCCAGCGCTACGGCCTGCCCGATGACACGGCCTTCGCCATGTACCTCGTGAAGGAGGTCGGAGTCGCGACGGTTCCGGGATCCTCCTTCTACGCCCACCCGGAGCTCGGCCGGACCAAGATCCGCTTCTGCTTTCCGAAGACCGACGACGTCCTCCTGGACGCCGGACGCCGCCTGCAGGCGCTCGCCCGCTGAGGCGAGCGCCCGTGACCGACCTCGCCGCGCTGCGCCGCGCGGCCCGCCAGATCCTCGACGTCGCCATCGCCGCCGGCGATGCCCGCCGCCTGACCGAGCACGCGCTCCGGCTCGAGGACGGCCGCCTCTTGGTGGCCAGCCGGAGCTTCGAGCTCGGGCGGGTCCGCCGGATCGTGGTGGTCGGGGTGGGGAAGGCCTCGGAGGCGATGGCTGACGCGATCGAGGACGTGCTGGGCACGCGCATCGCCGACGGGCTGGTCGTCGTCAAGGAGGCGCGCGGGGCGCGCTCGGGGCGCATCCGTGTCGTGGAAGCCGGCCACCCACTCCCCGACGAGCGGGGCCGGGCGGCGGCCGCGGAGATCCTGCAACTGGTGCGTGGCGCGGGGCCCGACGACCTCGTGGTGTGCCTGATCTCCGGTGGCGGCTCGGCCCTGGCGCCGGCCCCGGTCCCCGGCATCGGTCTGGCGGACAAGCAGACGGTGACGCGCCTCTTGCTGGAGACCGGGGCGACCATCAACGAGCTGAACACGGTTCGCAAGCACCTCTCCTTCCTGAAGGGAGGCCAGCTCGCCCGGGCGGCCTCCCCGGCCTCCGTCGTCGCGCTCCTTCTCTCCGATGTGATCGGCGACCCCGTCGACGTCATCGCCTCGGGGCCGACGGCGCCCGACCCGACGACGTTCGCCGATGCCCTCGCCGTGCTCGAGCGGTTCGGTCTGCGCGCCCGGGTTCCCGACTCGGTGCGGGCGCACCTCGAGGCGGGCGCGCGAGGCGACGTCCCCGACACGCCGAAGCCCGACGATCCGGCGTTCGCGAGGGTGACCAACGTCGTCATCGGCAACAACCGCCTCGTCGCCACGGCGGCAACAGAGGAGGCGGCGCGGCTCGGCTACCCGCCGCTCTTCCTGACACGCCAGATTCAGGGCGAAGCCCGGGAGGTCGCTCGCGTCTTCGCCGCGGTGCTGCGCGACGCGGCGGCGGCGGGCGCTCCGGTCGGCCGGCCCGGCTGCCTCCTCGCCGCCGGGGAGACGACCGTCACCGTGCGCGGTCCGGGGAAGGGAGGGCGGTGCCAGGAGTTCTGCCTCGCGCTGGCCCCGATGCTGGCGGAGCTGCCCGGAGTGGTCGTGCTGGCGGCCGGGACCGATGGCAGCGACGGGCCGACGGACGCCGCGGGGGCAGTCGTGGATCCGACGACGGTCGCCCGGGCGCGCGCTCTGGGACTCGACCCGCGTCCGGCGCTCGCCGCGAACGACGCCTACACCTTCTTCTCGGGCCTCGGCGACCTCGTCGTCACCGGACCGACGGGGACCAATCTCCTGGATCTCTACCTGGGGCTCGTCGGCGACCCCACGGATTCGCGCCAGGCGAGGCATCTCGCATGAGCTTCGGCATTCCCGACGCTGCCCAGCGCATAGGCGGGGAGGTGTTTGCCCCTTGTCCTTCGCGTGCTTGCCGGCGTTTCCCACCAACTTATCCACGGTCGGCGCACCGAAACGGTGGAAACGGACAGACCGGGCGAGCGCGCGGGGTCCGCGGTTTGACCGGGTGGAACCCATCCGGTATCCTAGGGCCGCGATGTCCGCGATGAACCTGCTCGAATTGACTCCGGACGAGCTCGGGTCGCTCGTGGTGGACTGGGGTGAGCTGGCCTACCGCGGCCGCCAGCTGGCGATCTGGGTCTACCAGAAGGGGGTGCGCGACTTCGCCGCGATGTCGAACCTCCCGATGTCGCTCCGCAATCGCCTCGAGGCCGAGGCGACCGTTCATCCTCCGGAAGTCGCCGACATCTTGGGCTCGCGCGATGGGAGCCGGAAGCTCGTGCTGCGGCTCGGCGACGGGCGGATCGTCCACGCCGTCCTCATGCCGGATGAGGACCGGCTGACACTCTGTCTCTCGACGCAGGTGGGCTGCGGCTTCGCCTGCCGCTTCTGCTACACGGGGACGATGGGCCTCGTCCGGAACCTGACGGCCGGGGAGATCGTGGGCCAGGTCCTCGCGGCGCGCAGCCTCCTGGCTCCCGGTGAGCGGCTGACCCACATCGTCTTCATGGGCATGGGGGAGCCGCTCGCCAACTACGCGGCGACCGTGAAGGCGCTCCGGATCCTGGTCGCGCCCGACGGCTTCGGCTTCTCGCCGCGCCGGATCACGGTCTCGACCGTGGGACTGGTCCAGGCGATCGAGCGGCTCGCCCGGGAGAACCTTCGCGTCAACCTGGCGATCTCGCTGCACGCGGCCTCCGACGAGGTGAGGAACCGCCTCATGCCCGTGAATCGCGGCTGGGGGCTCGACCAGCTGCTGGCCGCCTGCCGGCGCTTCCCGCTGCCCCTGCGCCAGCGAATCACGTTCGAGTACGTCCTGCTGGACGGCGTGAACGACAGCCGCGAGGACGCCCGCCGGCTGGCGCGCCGCCTGGCCGGCTTCCGGGCCAAGGTGAACCTGATTCCGTTCAATGCCTGGGAGGGCGCCGACTTTCGCCGGCCGCCGCTCGCGCGGATCGAGGCGTTCCAGCGGGTACTCCTCGACGCGGGGCTGACGGCGACCGTGCGCTGGTCGAAGGGCGAGGACGTGGGCGCGGCATGCGGACAGCTCCGGACGCAGGATCGGCGGCCGCCGGACTCCGCGGCCGCGCCGTCCGTGATGGTCGCCCGTGGTGCCTGAGGCCCCGTCGGCCGCTCCCGTCACGGTCGCGTTCGCGACTCTCGGCTGCAAGCTCAACCAGTACGACACGACGGAGATCCAGGCACTCCTGGAGGCGCGGGGCTTCCGGACCGTGCCCTTCGAGGAACCCGCCGAGCTCTACGTGATCAACACCTGCACGGTGACCGCGCGGGCCGACCAGTCGGACCGGCAGGCGATCCACCGGGCGGTGGCCCGCAATCCGCACGCCGTGGTCGTGGTCACTGGCTGCTATGCCCAGACCAACGCGGAGGCGGTGGCGCGGATCCCCGGCGTCGACGTGGTGCTCGGCACCCGGGACAAGTACGAGCTGCCGGATCTCCTGGCGAGCCTCCGGAAGCGCGTCCGTCCGCTGGTGCGGGTGACCGACGTCTTCCAGCCCCGCTCGATGCCGGTCGTCCCGCTTCGGAGGTTCGCGCCGGGCTACACCCGCGCCTTCGTCAAGGTGCAGGACGGCTGCCAGCACCGCTGCGCGTTCTGCATCGTGCCGTTCGCCCGAGGCGGGAGCCGGAGCCAGCCGCTCCCGGTCATCGTCGAGCAGGTCGCCGAGCTCGTGGCGGCGGGCTACGCCGAGGTGGTGCTGACCGGCGTCGATCTCGGCCACTACGGCTGGGACCTCGTCCCGCGGCTGAGTCTGGCCGCGCTGGTGCGCCGGCTCCTCGACGTCCCCGGCCTCGCCCGTCTCCGGCTGTCGTCGATCCTGCCGGCCTATTTCACCGAGGAGCTGATCGAGGCGATCGTCGGCGCGCCCCGGGTCTGCCGTCACCTCCACATTCCTCTCCAGTCCGGGGCTGACCGCATCCTCCGCGCGATGCGGCGCCCCTACAACGCGCGCCTCTACCGCGCGCTGGTGGAGCGTCTGGCGACGGCCCTGCCCGGGCTCGGGCTCGGCACGGACATCATCACCGGCTTCCCGGGCGAGATGCCGGCCGAGTTCGAGGAGACGGTCGCCCTGGCTGAGGCGCTGCCGTTTACCTATCTCCACGTCTTCTCCTACTCGGACCGGCGCGGCACGGAGGCCGCGCGCCTGTCGATCCCGCGCGTGCCGCCCGCGGAGATCCGGCGGCGGACGACCCGTCTCCGCCGGCTCGGGGCGGCCAAGCACCTCGCCTTCCGCGAGGCCCACCTGGGTCGCGAGATCGAGGTGCTCGTGCTGGAGCACCGGGAGGGCGGGGCACTCGCCGGACTGACGGGGAACTATCTCGAGGTGACCTTCGATGGTCCGGATGCGCTCAGGCGCCGGCTCGTCCGCGTCCGGGTCACTGGAGTCTCGCGTGAGGCGCTTCGCGGGGAGATCGTCGGTTCGGAGGTCGAGGGCGCGCGCGGCGAGGGCATCGCGCATGCTTGAGGGGCGCATCGGCGTCATCGGCGGCAGCGGGCTCTACGAGCTCGAGGGTCTGACCGACGTCCGCTGGCTTCGGGTCCGGACGCCCTTCGGCGAGCCGTCGGACGAGTACTGCCTGGGACGCTTCGGCGACCGGGAGGTCGTCTTTCTGCCCCGGCACGGCCGGGGGCACCGGCTGCTTCCCTTCGAGCTGAACTACCGGGCGAACATCTACGGGCTCAAGGCCCTCGGCGTCGAGTGGGTCGTCTCGGTCAGCGCGGTCGGCAGCATGCGAGAGGAGATCGCTCCGCTCGACCTCGTGGTCCCCGACCAGTTCTTCGACCACACCAAGCGCCGCCTCTCCTCGTTCTTCGGAGACGGCATCGGGGCTCACGTCGGGATGGCCGAGCCCGTGTGCCCGGACCTGGCCAGCTGGCTCTACCGGGCCGCCGTCGAGACCGGCGCCCGCGTCCACTCCCGCGGGACCTACCTGTGCATCGAGGGACCCCAGTTCTCGACGAAGGCCGAGTCACGGATCTACCGTGGGTGGGGTGTCGACGTCATCGGCATGACGAACATGCCCGAGGCGAAGCTGGCGCGCGAGGCCGAGCTGTGCTACGCGACGCTGGCCCTGGCGACCGATTACGACGTGTGGCACGAGAGCGAGGCGGCAGTGACGGTGGAGGCGGTGATCGCGAACCTCTTGAAGAACGTGGCCACCGCCAAGGACGTGCTGCGGCGGCTCATCCCGATGGTCGGCTCCCCGCGGACCTGCCCGTGCCCCGAGCTCCTGCGGAACGCGGTCATCACCGCGCCGCACGCGTTCCCGGCGGCGGCCCGGAAGCGGCTCGACCTCCTGGTCGGCAAATACTTCCCGCCGACCGGTGCTCCGGCCCGGCCGCCAGCGGTGGCGCCGCGACGATCGCCGCCGCCCCGGCGGGCGGCGAGAGGACCGAAGAGCCGTGGCTGAGCTCCTGGTCGTCGGCTCGGTCGCGCTCGATTCGGTCCGGACGCCGTTCGGCAAGGCCGACGACGTGCTCGGCGGCTCGGCGACGTATTTCGCGTTCGCGGCCTCCTTCTTCACCAAGGTACGGCTGGTCGCCGTCGTGGGGCGCGACTTCCCCAGAGCCCACCTCGATCTCCTGACGCGCCGCGGTGTCGACCTCGGCGGGCTCCAGGTTGCCGACGGCCCGACCTTCCGCTGGGCGGGGGAGTACGGCTACGACCTCAACGAGGCGAAGACCCTCGACACGCGACTCGGCGTCTTCGCGGACTTTCGGCCGACGTTGCCGGATCACTTCCGGCAGAGCCCGTTCCTCTTCCTGGCCAACATCGATCCCGACCTCCAGCTCGACGTGCGCCGGAAGGTGACCCAGCCCACCCTGGCCGCCCTGGACACGATGAACTTCTGGATCCGGGGCAAGCGCGAGGCCCTGCGCCGGGTGCTGGGTGAAGTGGATGCGGTGCTGCTGAACGACGCCGAGGCGCGCATGCTGACCGAGGAGCCGAATCTCATCAAGGCGGCGCGGAAGATCCTGACCTATGGCCCGCGGAACGTCGTGGTCAAGCGTGGCGAGTACGGCGCGCTCATGGCCGGCCAGGGACGCTTCTTCTTCGCCCCGGCGTTTCCGCTCGACTCGGTCTTCGACCCGACCGGGGCCGGGGATACATTCGCCGGAGGCTTCATGGGCGCGCTCGCCCGGGCCGAGACCGTCGACGAAGCCGCGCTCCGGCGTGCTATCGTGTACGGAAGCGTCATGGCGTCGTTCACCGTGGAGGACTTCTCGCTGAATCGCCTGGTGCGCCTGCACGACGCCGAGATCGAGGACCGCTATCGGACGTTCCGGGAGATGATGCGGCTTGACCACTGAGGCGTCACTCGCCGGGCTGGCCCCCGAGGTCCGCGCGAAGTACGCGCGGCTCCTCGGTGTGCTGGACGATCTGGGGAGCGTGGTGGTGGCCTTCTCGGGCGGCGTGGACTCGACGCTCCTCGGCTGGGCGGCGCGGGAGGCGCTCGGCGACCGCGCCCTGCTCGTCACCGCCGACTCGGAAAGCTATGCCGAGGGTGAGCTCGAGGAGGCGCGACGCCTGGCCGCCCTCATCGGGCTCCGCCACGTCGTCGTGCGTACGCGCGAGGTGGAGAATCCGGCCTACGCGGCGAACCCGCCGAACCGGTGCTTCTTCTGCAAGGAGGAGCTCTTCACGCGGCTTCTACCCGTGGCCGCCGCCGAGGGCCTCCGGCACCTCGTCTACGGCGCGACCGTGGACGACCTCGGCGACCACCGGCCCGGGATGGTGTCCGCCCGGGAGCGCGGCGTCAAGGCGCCCCTCATCGAAGCGGGGTTGGGGAAGTCGGAGATCCGGGAGCTCTCGCGTGCCTTCGGGCTGCCGACCTGGGACAAGCCCGCCATGGCCTGTCTCTCCTCCCGCTTCCCCTACGGCACCCGGATCACGCCCGAGAAGCTCCGCCAGGTGGACCGGGCGGAGGCCTTCGTCCGGAGCCTCGGCTTCCGGACCTTCCGCGTCCGCCACCACGGCGAGATCGCCCGGCTCGAGGTGGACAAGGCGGAGATGGAGCGGCTCTGGGTCGAGGGGCGCGCGGAGGCCATTGCCGCGCGGCTCCGCGAGCTCGGGTTCCTCTTCGTCACCGTCGACCTCCAGGGCTTCCGCTCGGGAAGCCTCAATGAGGTGCTCGTCGCCCTGCGGGCAAAGACGGGCGCCCCGGCTTCCTGACCCGCATGGACGTCGATCGGCTGCGCGAGCTACTCGGCGCCCTGCAGGCCGGCACCGTCTCCCCCGACGAAGCCCTGGGCCGCCTGCGGCGTCTCCCGTTCGAGGACCTGGGCTTCGCGAAGCTCGACACGCACCGCGCGATGCGATCCGGCATGCCGGAGACGGTCTTCTGCGAGGGCAAGACGTCGGAGCAGGTGATCCGGATCTTGAGCCGGCTGATTCAGGAGCACCGGAACGTGCTGGCCACCCGGGCCTCGGCCGCCATGCACGGGGCCGCCCGGGCGGCGGGGCTCCCCTGCGCCTACCACCCGGAGGCGCGACTCCTGGTCGCCCGGCCCGAGCCGGTCGACGGCGTGGGGCTGGTGGCGGTGGTGAGCGCCGGCACCTCGGATCTGGCGGTGGCGGAGGAGGCAGCGCTGACGGCGGAGGTGCGGGGAAACCGCGTGGAGCGCATCTACGACGCGGGCGTCGCGGGCCTCCACCGGCTGCTCGAGCATCACCCGCTGCTCCTGGAGGCCAACGCCATCGTCGTCGTGGCCGGCATGGAGGGGGCCCTGCCCAGCGTCGTGGGAGGCCTGGTCGACCGCCCGGTGATCGCGGTGCCGACGAGCGTGGGATACGGGGTGTCGCTCGGGGGCTTCGCGGCGCTCCTGACGATGCTCGCCTCCTGCGTTCCGGGAGTCGCCGTGGTGAACATCGACAACGGCTTCGGCGCCGCCTGCCTGGCTGATCGGATCAACAAGCTCGCCGCCAAGATCCGTTAGCGCGGTGCCGCCAGGCGCCAGCGGGTTCGCTTCGACACGGGAGACGAGTCATGCCGTTCATGGCAGGCAAGCAGGCCTTCCTCGCGTTGCTCCGGCAAGAAGGCGTCGAGTACCTCTTCGGCAATCCCGGCACCACCGAGCTCCCCCTCATGGATGGCCTGGTCGAGGAGCCCGTGATCCGCTACGTCCTCGGCCTCCAGGAGGCGGCGGTGGTCGCCATGGCCGACGGCTACGCCCAGGCCTCGGGCAAGCTCGGCGTCGTCAACGTCCACGTGGCCCCCGGCCTCGGGAATGCGCTCGGGATGCTCTACGATGCCCAGAAGGCGGGCGCGCCGCTCCTGGTGACGGCGGGCCAGCACGACCAGAGCTTCAACTTCACCGAGCCGATCCTCTGGGCCGATCTGCCGCCCATCGCCCGGCCGTTCGTGAAGTGGTCGGCCGAGGTTCGGCGGCTCGCGGATCTGCCGCGCGCCGTGCACCGGGCGGCCAAGACCGCGCTGGCCGCGCCGACCGGCCCCGTGTTCCTCTCGCTTCCGGCCGACGTCCTCAACGCGGAAGGCGAAATCGAGCTCGGCCGGCCGACGCGGGTGGCGCCGCGGCACCGTGGCGACCGGGCCGCGGTCGAGGCGGCGGCCGATCTGCTCGCGCGGGCGGAGCGCCCGCTGATCATGGCGGGCGACGCCGTGGCGGCGAGCGACGCCCACGCCGAGCTGGTCGCCGTCGCCGAGCTCCTGGGGGCCACGGTGTACGCGGAGGGCGTCCCGAGCACGGCCTCGTTTCCGGCCTCGCACCCGCTCTTCCGCGGGGCGCTGGTCCGGCAGGCGCCGGTCATCCGCCAGGCGCTCTCCCAGGGTGACCTGCTCTTCTCGGTCGGCGGCGACCTCCTGACCATGTCCCTCCCGTCCGACCTCGACCCGATGCCGCCCGAGTTGCCGATCGTCCACCTCGACGTGGACCCGTGGGAGCTCGGCAAGAACTATCCGGCCCGCGTCGCGATCCTCGGCGACCCGAAGGCGACCCTGCCGGAGCTGTGGGCCGCGATCGAGGAGCGCCTGTCACCCGAGCGGCGGGCGCGCGCGGCCGAGCGCCTGGCGGCGGCCCGGGCGGCCAAGGCCCGGCACGCCGGGGAGCTCCGCGCGCGGGCCCTCGCCGATGCCCACAAGCTGCCCATGCCGCCGCTGGCGCTGATGCATGCCGTCGCCGAGGCGCTGCCGCCGGAGGCCGTGGTGGTGGACGAGACGATCTCGTCGGGGGCCGGGCTCCGGACGTTCCTCAAGAGCGACGATCCCAAGAGCTTCTTCGGTCTGCGCGGCGGCGGAATCGGCTGGGGGTTGCCGGCGGCCATCGGGGTGAAGCTGGCGCTCCCGAGCCGGCCTGTCGTGGGACTCATCGGAGACGGGAGCGCCATGTACACCTGTCAGGCGCTCTGGACCGCCGCGCGCTACCGCGTCCCGGTGGTGCTGGTGATCCTGAACAACGCCTCGTACCGGATCCTCAAGCAGCGGATCCACGCGATGAAGGGGCTGGCCGCCCAGGCGGACCGCTACGTCGGAATGGACCTCGAGGATCCGCGCGTGGACTTCGTCGGCCTCGCCCAGTCGCTCGGGGTCGAGGCCGAGCGGGTCGAGAAGACCGCCGAGGTCGCCCCCGCGCTCGGCCGCGCCCTCGGCCGCGGCGGCCCGACCCTTCTCGACGTGGAGCTGGAACGCTCCTTCAAGTCGGCCTGACAGTCGTGTCCGGGCGGCCATCCATGGGCGTCGCGAGCGCGGATCAGCGACCGGACGGCTGGGACGCGGTCGCCTCGACCTACGCGCAGGTCCTCGACCCGTTCACGGCCCTGTACGCCGAGGAAGCGCTCCGGCTCGTACCGCCGGAGCCCGGGTCCCGGGTCCTCGATGTCGCCACGGGGTGCGGGAACCTGGCATGTCTCGCCGCCGGGCGAGGCGCCGACGTCCTCGCGATCGACTTCGCGCCGGCGATGCTGGCCCGCCTCCGGGTGCGCCTCGCGAAGACGGAGGGACGGGTCCGGCCGGCCATCATGGACGGCCAGGCGCTCGCGCTTCCCGACGCGGCCTTCGACGCCGCGTACTCGGTCTTCGGCCTGATGTTCTTTCCCGATCGTGTCCGCGGGCTTCGCGAGATGTGGCGGATCCTGAAGCCGGGAAGCCGCGCGGTGGTCGCCGCCTGGAGCAGCCCCGAGCGCATGGCCTTCCTTCCCCTCGTCCGCCGTGCCGTGCAGGCGGCCGTCCCGGGCTGGGCGCCGCCGGCCCGCCGGCCGTCCTGGCACGACCTGGGAGCGCCCGGCGCGTTCGAGGCCGAGGCGAGGGCGGCCGGCTTCCGCGAGGTGACGGTCCATGCGGTGGCGAGACCCGGGACCTTCCCGTCCGCCGACTGGCTCTGGTCGAACATGACGGGGGTGTCGCCCGTTCTCTCGGAGCTGCTCGGGTCCCTGGCCCCCGAGAGCGTCGCCGCCGCCGGCCGCGTCTTCGTCGCGGAGCTCCAGGCCAGGTTCGGCGGGGGTTCCGTGACGCTGCCGGCGGAAGCCCTGCTGGCGGTGGGGCGCAAGTAAGCGATGCGGGCCGCCTACTTCGATTGTCCAGCCGGCGCAAGCGGCGACATGATCCTCGGCGCGCTGGTCGATGCGGGCTGTCCGATCGGGGCGCTGGAAGCAACCCTGGGCGCGCTCTCGGTGACGGGGTGGCGCCTCGACGCCCGGCCGGTCGAGCGGGCAGGTCTCCGCGGCACCCACCTGGCCGTCGAGACGGACCCCGCGGTCCGGTTTCACGATCTGGCCGACCTCCTCACGCCGATCAAGCGAAGCGCGCTGCCGGGGACCGTGAAGACGCGCGCCACCCGGATCCTCACGCGGCTCGCGGAGGCGGAGGCGCGCGTCCACGGGGTGTCCGTGGAGGCGGTTCACTTCCACGAGGTCGGTGCCCTCGATACGCTCGTCGACGTGGTGGGCGCGCTGGCCGGCCTGGACGCGCTCGGCGTCGAGGCCGTCCACGTCTCGGCGTTCCCGCTCGGCGGGGGCACCGTCGAGTCGGCGCACGGGCGCCTGCCGGTGCCAGCCCCGGCGACCGCCGAGCTGCTGCGCGGGTTCCCCGTGTACGACAACGGCGTGCGCGCGGAGCTCGTCACCCCCACCGGCGCCGCGATCCTGACCACCCTGGCCACGCCCGGTCGGCTGCCCACGATGACGCTCGAGGCCCTGGGCTGGGGGGCCGGGACGCGGGAGCTTCCGATCCCGAACCTCCTGCGCGTGATGATCGGCGAGGCGACCGAAGGCCCCGGTGGAGCAGAGACCGAGACGCTATCGGCCGTCGAGACGACGATCGACGACATGTCGCCCCAGCTCTACGAGCCCTTGATCGAGCGGTTGCTCGAGGCCGGCGCGCTCGACGTCTACCTGACGCCGGTCATCATGAAGCGGAGCCGGCCGGGGATCGTCCTCACCGCGTTCGGCTCACCGGGGCGCGTCGCGGAGCTGGCGGCGCTCCTCTTCCGGGAGACGACGACGATCGGGGTCCGCTGGCACGAATGGCAGCGGGCGCGCCTGCCGCGCGAGCTCGTCCGGGTGGAGACGGCCTTCGGTCCGGTCACGTTCAAGGTGTCGCGCCTCGGCGGGCGCGCCGTCACGGTCACCCCGGAGTTCGAGGAGGTGCGGCGGATCGCGCGCGAGCAGGGGCGGCCGGTCCGCGAGGTGCTCGAGCTCGTCCGCGCCGAAGGGCGCCGTCTCCTCGACCCGAGCGACTGAACCCGGAAGGGAGGGGCGATGGGAGTTCCGACCATGTTGGTCGTGGACGCGGGCTACGCGGCGATCCTGGCCGGCGGGATGCTGCTGCTGATGGTCGCGTTCTGGTGGTCGTGGGCGGGCGATGGGATCGAGGTCCCGCGCGAGCGCTGGCCGGCGGCGATCCGGGCGGCGGCCATGGCCGGCTGGGCGCTCTTCATCGGAGGGATCTTCGTCCAGCTCGTCGGCTACGTCGCGCAGGTGGGCGTGGCCCGATGGCCGGGAGCGCTCACGCACTAGCCGGGCCTCCGCGCTCCTTTTGCTCCGCGGGGGCGGGGGGAGGACGTGGCCCAGGCGGTTGGCGGCGAGGGGCCTACCGGCCGAGGACAAGCGCGATGCCGTCCAGGATCACCTCGAGCTGTCGCCGGCTGAGCCGACTCACGCGATCCACGAGCAGGGTCCGATCGATCGCGACGATCTGTGACACGTTCGCAACCGAATCCTTGGGGAGCCGGGTGCTGCGGGCGGGAAGCACCACGTTTCCCGGCGCCTCGGCCCAGCGGAGGTTGCTCGTGAGCGGAACGCACACCACCGTGCCGATGCGGCTCCGGTTCAGGGCGTCACCCTGCACGACGACCACGGGGCGGCGAAACCCCGGACCGGACCCCGTAGGATCGGGCAGATCGGCCCAGCAGATATCGCCCTGGGCGATTACCACTCGGTCCCGGCGAGCACCCGCCGGGCCGCAGCCCCTACCATGGGGTCGGGGCGGGGGTCGATGGCCGAGCAGACACGATCGAAGGCCTCGGTGAGCGCCTCGGCGTCGTGTCGGCGCAAGTACGCGGCCATGGCTTCGGCATAGAGCTGGCTGCGTGATTTCTTCAAGCGGCGCGCGAGCCGTTCGGCCTCAGCATAGATGGGATCAGGAACGGAGATCGCGGTTTTCATACCCGGAGTATAACCCCCCTTCGGCCGCGACGGCAAGGATCGCGCGAGGCGTCCTTGCTTCGCGACCCGGGTCTCGGGACTCCTCAGGTCGGTCATCGCGCGGGCGGTGACATTGTGTGACGCAACGGCATGTTCGGCCGTGACTTGACCGCCTTCGGAGCCGGGGGTAGGGTAGTGTCTTCCATGATCGTACGGGCGACGCTCATCTGTCTGGCGCTCCTCGGAACCGCGCCGGCCACGGCCGGGGCGCCGGTCACCGTCGACTGGGCGGACGATCGCCTCAGCGTGACCGCGGAGCTGGTGGCGCTGTCGGCCGTGCTCCGCGAGGTCGCTCACCGGACAGGTCTGGAGATCCGCGGCACCGAGCAGCTCGAGGAAAAGGTGACGGTCCGGCTCGCCGCGATGCCGCTGGCCGAAGGTCTGCGACGCCTCCTCGCCCACCTGAGTTACGCCGCCGTGGAGGAGACCGGCGAGCGGGGGACCCGCCTCACCAGGCTTGCTTCATCGACGACCGCCGCGGTGGCGATCACGAGGTCCATAGTCGAGATACGCTGGCGGGCCCGATTCGGCGCGGCCAGTAGCCGCGCATAGGTCGGCGGGAACCGCTGGTCTGGATACACGATCCGCAGGTCGGCGCACAGTTCGTCGACACGCTGGCGCTCGACGGACGGCCGGGTGGCCAGTTCCGCACCCGCCAGCAGTTCGCAGACGACGTGGATGCCGACCCCCACCTCCTCCTCCGCGATCCGGTCCAGCAGGGTGACAGCAGGCCCGGGTTGGCGGCGAGCGCTCTCGCCCAAGGGATCGGCCATGCCCAGTCCGATGGCCGAGCCTGGGGATGCCGAGGACTGAGCCGGCCCGGTCCTCCCCGCCGGGGCTGACCGTTACGCCGGCTTCGCCGCCCGAAGGAGCGCGAGGGTCTCCTCGACGCTATCCCCGGCCGTGATGGCGCGGATGACGACCTCGTCGACCACCGACTGCCAGCGACCGAGCGCGGGGGCGATGGCGTCGGGCGTGGGGGCGCCGATCGCCGTCTCGACGGGATCGACGCCCATGCGCGCGAAGTGGGCGGCGTAGGCCGGGATCCTCGCGTAACGGGCCGCTTCCTCCCCCAGCCGATCGGAGGCGGGCCCCCCGAGCGCCACGCGGACGTACGCGAAGAGCCGCGGCGCCGACCGATCCACGGCCGCCGCGCCGGCCCGCACCCACTCGGCCGACACCCGCGCGTGCTCCGGGGTCAGCCAGTTGAAGAGGACGCCGTCGGCGACCTCTCCTGCCAGGCGACACATCCGGGGGCCCAGCGCCGCCGCCACCAGACGCGCCCGAAGGTGCGAGCGCAGCTCGGCGACCCCGGCGCGCACGCGTTCGAGAGCCCCGGGGTTCGGGCTCCCGACCCCGAGGAGGAGGCGATCGACGGGCAGCCCGTTCGCGCGTACCCCCTGGACGATGCTGTCCGGTTGGCGCGTGTGGAGAGGGATCACGCCGATGCCGAGCTCGATGCGCCGCGTTTCCCCGACGGCATGGGCGAGGGCGGCCAGCCCATCGAGCGAGCCGGGATGGTTCACCCAGAAGGAGCCGTAGCCGAGCGCCTCGGCCTCCCGCGCCGATGCGCGGATCACCTCGGGCGCCGTGCCGGCGAACAGCGCGAAGCCGGTTCCCATCTGGATCCGTCCAGGGTCCTCGCCGAGTGGGGGCTGGGAAGCGCGCGGCCGAAAGACGCGCGGCCGTGAGAACGACGCTACGACCAGCGGGCCGGGCGTGTCAAGCCCGCCGGGAAAACACCGCCTTGACAGCCTTCCGGCACGGGCGGTACGGTAGCGCTACTTTCTTGTCTCCCTGACTCATGACCCTGGAAGGGACCCATCACTTCAGCGCGCCCCGGGATCGCGTTTGGGCCGTGTTCAACGACCCAGCCGTCCTGGCGCGGGCGACGCCCGGCTGCGAGCGGCTCGATCCCGTCGGACCCGACGAGTTCGAGGCGACGCTCTCGGTCGGCGTGGCCGCGGTGAAGGGGATCTACCAGGGTCGCCTCGCCATCACCGACAAGAAGCCGCCCGAGGGATACACGCTCCGCGTCGAGGGGAGCGGCCGTCCGGGCTTCGTCAAGGGTGAGGGTCGGCTGACCCTGACCGAGCAGGACGGCGGCACCCTCGCGACGATCCGGGCGGAGGCCCAGGTGGGCGGCGTGATCGCGGCGGTGGGCCAGCGCCTCATCGGCGCGGCGGCCCGGATGCTCATGGAGCAGTTCTTCTCGGCCCTGGAAGCGGAGGTCGGCAAGGCCACCGCCCAGTGAGCGGGAAGCCAGAGACACGGAGCCAGCTACACAAGGGGGTTGAGCGGTGAAGATCCAGGTCAAGGTCAACGGCACGGCGCACACGTCCGACGTGGAGCCGCGGCTGCTCCTGGTGCACTACCTGCGTGACGTCCTCAACCTCACCGGGACGCACGTGGGCTGTGACACCAGTCAGTGCGGCGCCTGCACCATCCTGGTGAACGGGGTCTCGGCCAAGGCCTGTACCATGTTCGCCGTTCAGGCCGACGGGGCGGAGATCCTGACGATCGAAGGACTCGCCAAGGATGGAAAGCTTCATCCCATCCAGGAAGGGTTCTGGGAGAAGCACGGCCTCCAGTGCGGCTTCTGCACGCCCGGGATGATCATGGCGGCCTACCAGATCCTGCAGCGGCAGAAGAGTCCCAGCGAGGCCGACATCCGGCATGCCCTGGAGGGCAACCTGTGCCGGTGCACCGGCTACCACAACATCGTCCGCGCCATCCAGTACGCGGCCGAGAAGATGAAGTAGGGGGTGGGGGATGGCCCAGGCGAAGCTCTTCGGCTCGAGCATCAAGCGCCGGGAGGATCCGCGCTTCATCACCGGTAAGGGCGTCTACACCGATGACGTGAAGCTGCCCGGCCAGACCCACGCCGTCTTCGTGCGGAGCCCGCACGCTCACGCTCGGGTCCGCCAGGTCGACGTCGCCAAGGCCAAAGCGGTGCCGGGCGTGGTGGCGGTCTACACGGGTAAGGACCTGGCGGCCGGCGGGGTGAACCCGCTTCCGTGCGGGTGGCTTCTGCCGGACATCAAGATCCCCGAGTACCGGGCGATCGCCACCGGCAAGGTCCACTTCGTCGGCCACGCGGTGGCGGTGGTGATCGCCGAAACCCCGTACGCGGCCAGGGACGGAGCCGACGCGGTGACCGTGGACTACGAAGAGCTGCCATCGGTCAGCGACGGCGAGAAGGCGGTGGCCAAGGGAGCGCCGCAGCTCCACGAGAACGCCCCCGGGAACGTCGGCTTCGCCTGGTCCATCGGCGACAAGGACAAGACGGACGCCGCCATCAAGTCGGCGGCCAAGGTCGTGAAGCAGCGGCTCGTCAACCAGCGCCTGATCCCGAACGCCATCGAGCCGCGGGCCTCCTGCGCCTCTTTCAACTCGGCCACCGGCGACCTCACGCTCTGGGTCACCTCGCAGAACCCGCACGTGCACCGGCTCCTCATGGCGGCCTTCGTGCTCGGCATGCCGGAGCACAAGATGCGGGTGATCGCGCCGGACGTCGGCGGCGGCTTCGGTTCCAAGATCTTCGTCTACCCGGAGGAGGTCGCTGTCTCCTGGGCGTCCAAGGCCCTCGGGCGACCCGTGAAGTGGACGGCCGAGCGGCGCGAGTCATACGTGACCGACGCCCACGGCCGCGACCACCTCACCGAGGTCGAGATGGCCGTCGACAAGGACGGCAAGATCACGGCCCTGCGCGTCAAGACCAACGCCAACCTCGGCGCCTACCTCTCGACGTTCGCGCCGCTGATCCCGACCTACCTCTACGGCACCCTCCTGTCGGGGGTTTACGAGATCCCCAACATCTACTGCGAGGTGGTCGGGGCCTTCACGAACACGACGCCGGTCGACGCCTATCGGGGGGCCGGACGCCCGGAGGCGACCTACCTGCTCGAGCGGGTGTGCGACCTGGCGGCGCGGGCGCTGGGTGCGGATCCCGCCGAGTTCCGTCGGAAGAACTTCATTCCGGCGTCGAAGTTCCCGTACCAGACGCCGGTCGCGTTCCAGTACGACAGCGGTAACTACGGCCCCGCGCTCGATCGAGCCCTCCAGATGGTCGACTACAAAAAGCTCCGGGCCGAGCAGGAAGCGGCCCGCAAGCAAGGGCGCTACCTCGGGATCGGCTTCGCCACCTACATCGAGGCGTGCGGCCCGGCGCCCTCCCAGGTGGCCGGGGCGCTGGGCGCCCAGGCCGGCTTGTGGGAAAGCGCCCACGTGCGGGTGCACCCGACCGGCAAGATCACCGTCTACACGGGCTCGCACTCCCACGGGCAGGGGCACGAGACGACCTTCGCCCAGCTGGCCGCCGACGAGCTCGGGCTGCCCTTCGAGGACGTCGAGATCGTCCACGGCGACACCGCGGCGGTTCCGTTCGGGATGGGCACGTATGGAAGCCGCTCGGCGGCCGTCGGGGGCGCCGCCATCCACACGTCGATCCAGAAGATCAAGGAAAAGGGGAAGAAGATCGCCGCCCACCTCCTGGAGGCCAGCGAGGCCGACCTCGACTACGGCGAGGGGAAGTACTTCGTCAAGGGCTCGCCGGGACGCGCCAAGACCTTCGCGGAGGTGGCGCTCATGGCCTACCTCGCGCACAACCTCCCGAAGGGGCTGGAGCCCGGGCTGGAGGCGACCTCGTTCTGGGATCCGCCCAACTTCGTATTCCCGTTCGGCTCACACATCGCGGAGGTGGAGGTCGATCCCGAGACGGGCAAGGTCAAGGTGCTCCGCTACGTGGCCGTCGACGATGTCGGGCGGGTCATCAACCCGATGATCGTGGACGGCATGGTCCACGGCGGGATCGCCCAGGGGGTGGCTCAGGCCCTCTGGGAGTACGCCGCTTACGACGCCAACGGCCAGCTCGTGACCGGGAGCATGATGGACTACGCCCTGCCGAAGGCCGGCGACCTGCCATCGTTCGAGACCGACCGGACCGTCACGCCGTCCCCGGTGAATCCGATGGGGATCAAGGGGGCGGGCGAGACGGGGACCATCGCCTCCACCGCAGCGATCGCGAATGCCGTGCTCGACGCGCTCGCTCCGCTGGGGATCACGCACATCGACCTGCCTCTGACGCCCGCCCGGATCTGGGCGGCCGTCCAGGCCGCGCGGAAGAAGTAGGGGGAGGCTCATGTATCCAGCGACCTTCGAATATCACCGTCCGACCACGGTCGACGAAGCGGTCAAGCTCCTCGCCACCCACAAGGATGACGCCAAGCTCCTGGCCGGCGGGCACAGCTTGATCCCGCTGATGAAGCTGAGGCTCGCGACCCCCAAGCACGTCGTGGATCTCCGGCGGATCGGCGGGCTCTCGGGCGTCCGCGAGGAGGGGGGCACGCTCGTCATCGGCGCGCTCACCACCCACTACGCGATAGAGTCCAACGCCACGCTGAAGGCCAAGTGCCCGATCCTCCCGCAGGCCGCCGCCATGATCGGCGACCCCCAGGTGCGCAACCTGGGTACCATCGGCGGGAGCGTCGCCCACGCCGACCCGGCTGCCGACTGGCCGGCGGTCATCCTGGCGCTGGGGGCCGAGCTCAGGGCCACGGGTCCCAAGGGGGCGCGGACGATCAAGGCCGACGACTTCTTCAAGGACCTGATGACCACGGCGCTCGGTCCCGACGAGATCCTGACCGAGATTCGGATCGCGGCGCCCGCGGCCGGCACCGGCATGGCCTACGTGAAGCATCCACATCCGGCCTCGCGCTTCGCGGTGGTGGGGGTGGCCGCTGTGCTGACGGTCAGTGGCAACACGTGCCAGAAGGCGAGCGTCGCCGTGACCGGTGCCGGACCGAAGGCGACGCGGGCGAAGGGCGTGGAAGCGGCAATCACCGGCAAGGCGCTCGACACCCAGGGGATCGCGGCGGCGGCCGAAAAGGCGGCTGACGGCGTCGCCATCACCGCGGATCTCCAGGGCTCCGTGGAGTACAAGGCGCATCTCACGCGTGTCTTTGCGAAGCGCGCCCTGGAGGCCGCGGCGGCCCACGCCCGAGGCGGCCGCTAGGTCATTTCGGGGGGGTCTCGGAAGACCCCCCGATGCCCCCCCATCGTGGCGGCGGCGAAGCCGCC
>DASYQW010000223.1 GCA_036005065.1 Candidatus Methylomirabilota bacterium
CGACGCGATCCCGCCGGAGTGGAGCACGTACTTCCGCTGGTGGGGGATCTACTCGCAGGGCGACGGTCAGGGGGCCGTCGGCGGGGTGGGCGGTGAAGGCCGGGCCGTCCCCTACTTCATGATCCGCATCCGGATCCCCAACGGATTCCTCCTGGCTCATCAGCTCCGCACCCTCGCCGACCTTGCCGAGCGTCACGCCCGCGGGATCGCCGACCTCACCGTGCGCCAGAATATCCAGCTCCACTGGGTCCCGATCGAGGACGTGCCGGAGATCTTCCGGCACCTGGGGCGGGTCGGACTCACCACCATGGGGGCGTGTGGCGACGACACTCGCAACATCACCGGCTGCCCGCTGGCCGGGGTGGACGCCGACGAGATCGCGGATGCCTCCCCGCTCGTGCACACCGCGACCCGCATGCTCAACGGCAACCCCGATTTCTACAACCTCCCCCGGAAGTACAAGATCTCCATCACCGGCTGCCGGGTCTGGTGCACCTACCCCGAGATCAACGACGTCGGCGTGACCGCCCTCCCCCACCCCGAGACCGGGGAGGTCGGCTTCTCCGTCCGGGTGGGGGGCGGGCTCTCGACCGACCCGCACCTCGCCCGACGCCTCGACGCCTTCGTCCGATGGAACCAGGTGCTGCCGGTCGTCCGGGGCATCTCGGAGATCTTCCGTGACAGCGACCTGCTGCGGCAGAACCGCGAGAAGGCGCGCCTGAAGTTCCTCTTCCTGACCCACGGCTGGACGGTGGAGCGCTTCCAGGCCGAGCTGGAGCGCCGGGTCGGCTTCCGGCTCGACCGAGCGGTCCCCGAGGACCCTCCCGACGACGTCTACCGGGATCACGTCGGCATCCACCGGCAGAAGCAGGCCGGCTACTGCTACGCGGGGCTCGCGGTGCTCCGGGGGCGGCTCACGCCGGCCGCGATGCGGGCCGCCGCCACCCTCGCCGAGGCCTACGGAACGGGCGAGCTGCGGACGACGAACATGCAGAACCTCCTGATCCCCAACGTGGCCCGTGGGCGCGTCGACACGCTAGCCCGGGAGGCCGCGGCGGCCGGCCTTCCTCTCGAGGCCTCGTCGTTCTGGCGCGGAACCATCGCCTGCACCGGAACGGAATTCTGCAAGTTGGCCCTGACCGAAACCAAGGGCTTCGCCCGCCGGCTCGTGGAGGAGCTCGAAGGCCGGCTGCCCGGCTTCGGGCAGCACCTGAAGATCCACGTCACGGGATGCCCGAACAGCTGCGGGCAGCACTGGATCGCCGACATCGGGATCGAAGGGAAAAAGGTCAAGGTGGAGGGGCGACTGGTGGACGCCTACTACTTCTGCGTGGGCGGCGGAGTCGGCAAGCACCGGGCGACCGCCCGCCCCGTCGGCTATCGCGTGCCCGCCACCGAGGTGCCCGGCGCGGTCGAGCGGCTCCTCGGCGCGTATCTCGCCGCCCGAAGACCGGCGGAGAACTTCCGCCAGTTCTGCGCGCGGCACACAGACGACGAGCTGCGGGGGTTCCTGGCCGGCCAGGAGCTCGCCGCCGTGGCGCGCGATCTTTCACCCGGCCGCGCTCCGCACGGCGTCGACGGGTAAGCCATGGGATACTACCCGATCTTCCTGGACCTCGACGGCCGGCCCTGCCTCGTCATCGGGGGCGGCCCGGTGGCCGAGCGGAAGGTCGAGGCCCTGCGGGCCCTGGGGGCGGCCGTGACCGTCGTGAGCCCGGCCCTCACGCCCGCCCTCACGCGGTTGGCCCGCGAGGGCGGAATCCGCCACCAGGCCCGACCGTATGCGCCGGGTGACCTGGCGGGGTGCCACCTCGCGTTCGTCGCCACCGACGACGGCGAGGTGAACGCGGAGGTCGCCCGCGAGGGACGGGCGCGGGGAGTCTGGGTCAACGCTGCCGACGACCCCGCCCGCTGCGACTTCATCCTTCCCTCCGTCCTCCGGCGCGGCGACCTCGTCGTGGCCGTGGCCACCGGCGGGACGAGCCCGGCGCTCGCCCGTGCCATCCGGGAGGAGCTCGAGGCGTACTTCACCGAGGACTACGCAGCGCTCGCCCGCATCGTGGCCGAGGTCCGGCAGGAGCTCCGGGGACGCGGGCATCGCCCGGACGCCGAGACCTGGCGCGCGGCGCTCGACGGGGACATCAGGCGACTCGTCGCCGCGGGACGGCCCGCCGAGGCGCGGAGTCACCTGGTGCGACGCCTCGGGGGCGAGCCATGCGACTAGGCCGGGTCAGCCTCGTCGGGGCCGGCCCGGGCGATCCGGGACTCTTCACCCTCCGGGGGCTCCGGCGCCTCCGGCGCGCGGAAGTCGTGGTCTACGACCGGCTGGTGAACCCCCGCCTCCTCGACGAGGCGCCGCCCGAGGCCCTCCGCATCTTCGCGGGCAAGCTCACCGGCTCCCACTGTCTCCCGCAGGCCGAGATCAACGATTTGCTGATCGACCACGCGCGCCGCGGCCGGCGGGTCGTCAGGCTGAAGGGCGGGGATCCGTTCGTTTTCGGCCGGGGCGGCGAAGAGGCGTCGGCGCTGGCCACCGCCGGTATCCCCTTCGAGATCGTCCCCGGCGTCAGCTCGGCGGTGGCCGTGCCGGCGTACGCCGGCATCCCGGTGACCCACCGGGGGCTCGCCTCGTCCTTCGCCGTCGTCACGGGGCACGAGGACGGCGGCAGGCAGACCGTCGACTGGGGGCGACTGGCGACCGCCGTCGACACGCTGGTCGTTCTGATGGGGGTGGGGAGCCTCCCCCGGATCGTCGGGGAGCTCCGGGCCCACGGCCGCGCCGCCGAGACCCCCGTGGCGCTGATCCGCTGGGGTACGACGGCGGCGCAAGAGACGGTGACCGGCACGCTGGCGGACATCGTGGAGCAGGCGCGGACGGCGCGACTCGAGCCTCCCGTCGTCGCCGTGATCGGAGAGGTGGTCGGCCTGGCGAGCCGCCTCGCCTGGCTCCGCCCAGGCCGGCGGGCCGCCCGCGTCCGAAGGCGCGGGTATCCCGGCGCGGTCAGGCGGCTGGCGGCAGCGGGACCCGCGGCGGGTCGTCGAGGATGAGGGCGTCCCCGCCGGCGTAGAGGTTGAAGGTGTCGTGCTGGAGATAGCCGACGACCGTGATGCCGAGCTGCTCGGCGAGGCTCACCGCCATCTCGGTCGGGGAGGTCCGCGAGACGACGAGGGGCACCCCCATGCGGGCCCCCTTGAGCAGCATCTCGGAAGAGATGCGCCCCGTGTTCAGGAGAATGCGGTCGCGGGTGGAGACCCCCTTGAGGAGGGCTTCCCCGACGACCTTGTCCACCGCGTTGTGACGGCCGACGTCCTCGGCCATGAAGAGCAAGCGGTCGGGATCGGCGAGCGCGGCTCCGTGGATCCCCCGTGAGGATCGGTAACCGACTGCCTGGAGGTAGAGCTCTTTCATCCGGTCGAAGAGGCAGGCCGGGTCGACGCGCAGGTCGGACTCGGCCCGGGAGAACAGCCGGGGGTCGATCCGGAAGGTGATGCCGCCGCCGCACCCGGAGGTCAGGATCCGCTCCTTCGGCAGCTCCACCGGGCGGGTGAGCTCGACCTCCGCCCGGCCGTCCACCTCGGAGACCGACAGCCGGCGGATGTCGTCGACCGACGCGATCACCTTCTCGAGCCACAGATAACCGACCACCAGGCAGTCGAGCTTGGTCGGCGAGGCGAGCAGGGTGATGAACTTCTCGCCGTCGACGAAGACCGTCAGGGGCTGCTCGCGGACGACATGCCCCTTGACCTCGCGCAGATTGCCGGTCTTCCAGATGTAATAGGCGCGCATGGGAACTCCCCGGTGATCTCCAGCCTAGTGGCCCGCCGGCGCGCCGGTCAAGCCTTTTCCCGGGTTCGGCCTTGCCAGGTTCGCCATTGACCGGGCCCCGGCCCCGTTCCTATAATCCCGCATCAGGATTGGCGCCATGGTCGAGGACCGCCCGGCCGACTCCACCGAAGATCTCGTCTTCCGGCGGGGCAAGCTCCGCAAGCGCGACGATCCCGCCATCGACATGTTCCGGGAGGCGCTGGCCAATCTCGGGGATGCCGGGAGCGTCAAGCGCATCCTGCTCGAGCTGGGCCGGCTGTACAATCCGGTGACCAACGGGCCGATCCTCGATCCTGCCGCCCGCCGGCGCGTGGTCGAGCTCCTCGAGGCCGGTCAGGTGGACGCGGCCCGGGGCGTCCTCGAGGAGCAGCTCTCCCTCTACACCCGCGCGAACCAGCCGGGGCCCCGTGATGGTTGACGCATCGCGTCTAGGATGGCGGCGCCCCGGCCCGCCGCCTGTGGTCTGACCGCTTGACACCGGCGGTCTGACCATAGTACAAGGGCCAAAACCATCAACCAGTAACTTCGATTCCAGGAGAAGCACGATGACGGAGAGTCTCACCGACCGCCTTCAGACGAGTCGGCTCCTGATCGTCGAAGTCGACAAAGCCAGGGGCCGGGTGCGGGTTCGGGGCGCACAGGATGCGTGTACCGAGCTGTCCTGTCACCAGGGGACCGTGGTGGCAACGGACGAGGGAACGACCGCCGACCTGGCCGCCCTGAATCCGGGAGACATCGTCAAGATCGAGTCAGCCGCGGGGCGCCCTTCGAGGATCGTCGTCCTCCGTCGCGCCTGGGAAGAGTGGGCCAGCCCCGAGCTGTAGCCCCGCCCGCCCGAGGGCCTGCGCTCCGACCGAGCCGTGGCGGAGCGGAGGACTGCCATTCGCACTCGAGCCAGCGACGCGAACCCCCCTCAGTGTAGAGGAGTCCGTCATGAGCCTATCGCGCCGTGAGTTCCTGAGGTTCTCGGGGGCCACCGCCACGGGCGTCGCCGTCGGCGCCCGGGGAATCGACCTCGCCCCGGTGGAGGCGGCGGCCACCTCCATGCGGATCAAAGAGGCCAAGGTCTTCCCCGGGGTCTGTCCCTACTGCGCCGTCGGCTGCGCCCAGCTCATCTATGTCAAGGACAACAAGATCATCGACATCGAGGGCGATCCCGACGCGCCCCACACCGAGGGCGCGCTCTGCCCGAAGGGCTCCTCGACCTACCAGCTCTCGCTGAACGAGCGCCGCATCACCAAGTGTCTCTACCGGGCCCCGGGCAGCGACCGGTGGGAGGAGAAGCCGCTGGACTGGATGATGGAACAGATCGCCCAGCGGGTGAAGAAGTCCCGCGACGAGACCTTCGTGGAGAAGACCAAGGTCGGTGACAAGGAGGTCACCGTCAACCGGTGTGAGGGGATCGCGTGGCTGGGCTCCTCCGTCCTCGACAACGAGGAAAACTACCTGATCGCCAAGCTCTCCCGCGGCCTCGGCCTCGTCAACCTGGAAAACTCGGCGCGCCTCTGCCATTCGGCGACGGTGCCGGCCCTCGGGGCGACCTTCGGCCGGGGAGCCATGACCACCAACCTGATCGACGTCCAGAACGCCGACGTCATCATGCCGACCTCCAACTGGGCGGAGTGTCACCCGGTCAGCTACAAGTGGGTCATGAAGGCCAAGGAGCGGGGGGCCAAGATCATCCACGTCGATCCGCGCTTCACGCGGACCTCGGCCACCGCCGACATCTGGGTGCCGATCCGGTCAGGCACCAACATCGTCTTCTTCGGCGGCCTGATCCGCTATGCCATCGAGAGCAAGAAGTACTTCCACGACTACGTGGTCAACTACACGAACGCCTCGCTCCTGGTCGACCCGGCCTTCAAGACGCCGGCCGACCTGGACGGGCTGTTCACCGGCTACGACGCCGGCAAGCGCACCTACGACCAGTCGACGTGGAAGTTCCAGCTCGACGCCGACGGCTATCCCAAGCAGGACAAGACGCTCAAGGATCCCAACTGCGTCTTCCAGCACCTCCGCCGCCACTACGCCCGCTACACCCCCGAGATGGTGGAGAAGATCTGCGGCATTCCGAAGGACCTGTTCCTGAAGGCCGCGGAGATCTACTGCTCGGCCTCGGGGCCGGACAAAACGGCCACCGCGTCCTACGCCCTCCAGCTCAACCAGTCGACCAACGGCGTCCAGCAGATCCGAGCCCTCTGCATGCTCCAGCTCGTCCTCGGCAACATCGGGCGGCCGGGCGGCGGCGTGGTGGCCCTCCGGGGTCACTCGAACGTCCAGGGCGCCACCGACTTCGGCACCCTCTACCACATGCTGCCGGGCTACCCGGCCGAGCCGCTCCAGGCCCCACACCCCACCCTCACCGACTACCTGGAGAAGACGACCCCCAAGGGCGGCTACTGGGTGAACAACCCGAAGTTCGTCGTGAGCCTCCTGAAGGCGTGGTGGGGGCCGGCGGCGACCAAGGACAACGACTACGCCTACGACTACCTCCCGAAGCGCGAGAAGGCCGACGCCTACTCGCACCAGCACTTCACGATCGGGATGCTCCAGAAGAAGGTGAAGGGCTTCATCTGCATGGGGCAGAACCCGGCGGTGGACAGCCCGAACGCCAAGATGGTGCGCCAGGCGCTCCGGAGCCTCGACTGGCTGGTGGTCGTGGACATCTTCGAGTCCGACACGGCCGCGGTATGGAAGGAGCCGGGGATCGACCCCAAGGGCTCGCAAACCGAGGTGTTCTTCATCCCCGGCGCGCCGGCCGCCGAGAAGGACGGCTCCATCACCAACACCATGCGGCTGGCCCAGTGGCACGTGAGGGCCATCGAGCCGCCGGGCGATGCGCGCTCGGACGCGGCCTTCGTCGTGGACCTCGGGACCCGGGTGAAGACCCTCTACAAGGACTCCACGGCCAAGAAGGACCGGCCCGTCCTCGACCTGGTGTGGGACTACCAGCCCCAGGGCGCAAAGAAAGAGCCCAAGATGGAGCTGGTGCTGAAGGAGTGCAACGGGTACGCCACCGAGGACATCCCCGACAAGGACAAGCCGGGTGAGTTCCTCTACAAGAAGGGGCAGCCGGTCAAGACGTTCGGCCATCTCCGGGATGACGGCTCCACTGCCTGCGGCAACTGGATCTATACCGGGATCTATCCCGAGGAGGGCAAGAACCTGGCGCTGCGGCGCGAGCGGGCCAAGGAGGGCGATTACCTCGCCCACAACTGGGGGTTCGCGTGGCCGGCCAACCGCCGGATCCTCTACAACCGCGCGTCCGCCGACCCGGCGGGGAAGCCCTGGAGCGAGAAGAAGAAGCTCATCTGGTGGGACGCCGCCCAGAAGAAGTGGGTCGGGAACGACGTCCCCGACTTCGGGCCGACGATGGCGCCCGACGCGCCGCGGGCCAAGGACGGGCCGCTCAAGGGAATCAGCGGGACCGACGCCTTCATCATGAACCCCCACGGCCTCGGGCAATTCTTCGCCTCGGTGCTCGACGGGCCGTTCCCCGAGCACTACGAGCCCTTCGAGTCACCGACCAAGAACCTGCTCTCCAAGGTGCAGAACAACCCGGTGGCCAAGGTGTACGACGTGGGCGACCTCAACAAGCTGGGCACCCCCGACAAGTACCCCTACATCCTGACGACCTATCGGCTCACCGAGCACCACGCGGCCGGCATGTCGCGGCACGTGCCGTGGCTCTCCGAGCTCTTCTACGGGCACTTCGCCGAGATCGGACCGGAGATGGCCAAGGAGCTGGGCATCACGAACGGCGACATGATCACCGTGGAGACGCCCCGGGCCAAGATCAAGGTGCAGGCCATGGTGACCGAGCGGATCCAGCCGTTCATCATCAACGGCAAGAAGGTCTACCAGGTGGGAATCCCCTGGCACTGGGGGTACCAGGGCGTCATGCGCTCGGCCCGCGGCGACATCACCAACGATCTGGTGGCGAGCCTCGGGGACCCGACGACGTTCATCCAGGAGTCGAAAGCCCTCCTCTGCAACGTCAGGAAGGAGGCATAGCATGGCCCGCACGCTCGCGATGTTCACGGATGTCTCCCTGTGCATCGGGTGCCGCGCCTGTCAGGTCGCCTGCAAGCAGTGGAACCAGCTCGCCCCGGAGGAGCCGGAGTGGACCGGGAGCTACCAGAATCACCCGCACTTCACCGACAAGAGCTTCCGGCTGGTGCGGTTCTTCGAGGAGACCGACGACAAGGGCCACATCAAGCAGTGGCACATGATGTCCGACGTGTGCAAGCACTGCGCCCAGGCCGGCTGCCTCGAGGCCTGCCCGACCGGCGCCATCTACCGGACCGAGCACGGCACGGTCAACATCAACCAGGACATCTGTAACGGCTGCCGCTACTGCGTGTCGGCCTGTCCCTTCGGCGTCGTGGCCTTCAACCACGACACCGGGACGGCCACCAAGTGCACCTTCTGCAACGACCGCATCCACAACGGGCTGGGCCCGGCCTGCGCCAAGGCCTGCCCCACGCAGTCGATCCGCTTCGGCTACCGCGACGAGCTGGCCACGCTGGCCCAGAAGCGCGTGGCCGAGCTCCGGAAGCAGGGCTACGCGAACGCCCAGCTCTACGGCGAGGACCAGAACGGGCCGCTGGGTGGCCTGAACGCCTTCTTCCTGCTCCTGGGGAAGCCGGCGGTCTACGGGCTCCCCGAGAAACCCAAGCTCCCGCAGCGGAACGTCTTCACGGATTCCCTGCTCTCCATCGGCTCGGCGATCCTGGTGGGGCTCGGCGCCGTGGTGGCATTCCGGGATCGGGGCGGAAAGGGAGGCGCCTGATGGAACCGGGCCTCCTCAAGAGTGCCGACTGGCCGCTCCTGATCGACGTCTACTTCTTCCTGGGCGGAATCGCCGGCGGCGCCTTCGTCATCGCGACCGTCGCCAATCTGCTCGACAGCCAGCGCTACCGGGACGTCGTCCGGGTCGGGTACTACCTCGCGTTCCTGGCCATCCTGCCGGGGCCCCTCCTGCTGATCGTCGACCTCGGGCTGCCGACCCGCTTCCTCCACATGGTGATGGTGGCGAAGCCGAGCACGGCCATCGGCATGGATGCGGTGACCGTCGGACCCTTCCACCTCAAGCCCTTCTCGCCCATGAACGTCGGCGCCTGGGCGCTCTTCGCCTTCGGCGCCTGCGCGCTCGTGGCTGCGCTGGATACCTTCGTGGAGCATCGAGGCGGGCGCGGCATCCCCACGCTTCGCCTGATCGTGGGGATCGTCGGGGGCGTCTTCGGCTTCTTCATCGCCGCCTATCCCGGCGTCCTGCTGGGGGCGACGGCCCGGCCGCTCTTCGTCAGCGCCCACTGGCTGGGCGCCCTGTTCCTGGCGGTGGGGGCTTCCACCGGCGGCGCGGCCATCGCGCTGATCCTGAGCGCCCTGGGCGGCCAGGCCAACGACTCGCTCTATCGGCTGATGCGGTTCACCGCCTTCGCGCTGATCATCCAGGCGGTAGCCCTGGTCCTGTTCTTCGCCAGCGTGGCGGGAGCCGGCTCGGTGGGGCTCAGCCGGGCCATGGGGGTGCTGCTCGCCGGGCCCTACGGGATCCCCTTCTGGCTGGGGGTCGTGATCGTGGGGACGGTGGCCCCGCTGGTGCTCCACTTCAGCGGCGCCATCAGGAAGGCCACGCCGGGCATGGCGGCCCTGGTGTCCGTGCTGGTGCTGGTCGGCGGCTTCCTGGTCAAGTACGTGATCATCGCGGGCGGGCAGGTGGGGGCGTCGTAACCCCCGATCCGCTCCTGTCTTTCGCGAGGGGCCCCGCGCCGCCGGGGCCCTCGTCGTCTGACCCTGCGCCGTCTGACGAAGCCCCGAGAGCCGTGAGAGGCCGGTGACCTACCAGACACTGCAAGAAGAGTGGCGCGGGCTCCTGGAGCGGCGACCGACCTTTCGCGCCTCGCTGGCCCCCTACGCGCGGATCCTGGAGACGTGGGTGGCGTGGCCCGGGGACCGCGTCGACCCCCTCCGATGGACGGCCGGCGAGTGCCAGGACCGCTGGCGGCGCGGTGTGCCGCTGCTCGCCGAGACGGCGGCCGCGCTTCCCCGGGAAGAGATGGAAGACCTCCTGAGCGGCGTCATGGAGGTGCTGGCGGCGATGGGCGAGGAAACCGAGGCGCTCCAGCGCTTCGCCGAGGCGTGGGACCGGGGGGAGATCGCGCCCGCCGACTTGTTTCCCGGACCGGGCCGTGTGGGCACGTCCGCGGTCCAGCAACGGACGGGGCTCTCCCAGGAAGCCCTGGCCTTCCTGGCCTACGGGAGCCTGCGTCCGATCCTCGAGGCATTCTTCGCGGAGTGCGGCCCGCACCTCACCGAGGGGGCCTGGGATCTCGGCGTCTGTCCCCTGTGCGGCGCGCCCCCGGGGTACGTCGACCTCCTCGAGACCGGTCAGCGCCGCCTGGCCTGCCACGTATGCGGCGCGGGGTGGGTGTTCTCCCGCCTCCGGTGCCCGTACTGCGGGAACCGGAACGTCAGCGACCTCGTCCGCCTCCAGGCCGAGGAGGCGGACGAAGGCTACCTGATCGAAGCCTGCAAGGCGTGCCAGGGCTACCTGAAGGGGCTCGACCGCCGCGTCCGCTGGAACGCCGGCTCCGCGCTGGTGGAGGACTGGGGGTCCCCCCACCTGGATCTCATCGCCCACGGGGACGGCTACTGGCGGGCCATCCCCACGCTCATCGAGCTACAGCGATCCGAGTAGAGGCGCGCCCGGCCGTTCCTACCCTTCTACTCTGAAGCGCTCCACCAGTCCGTCGAAGCTCTCCACGGCCAGCCGCTGGGCCCACTCGATGGCCTCCGCGTCCCTGGCGAAATTCTCGGCCATGTACGCGCAGGCCTCCCCCTTGGTCCGGAAGAGGCGCCAGAGATGAGCCGCCCGCCCGCGCGGTCGGCGAAGAAAGAAGGTGGGGTCGGTCGGCAGCTTCGGCTCGTATTGATTGCGCGCCCCGGACTGGTCGTACGTCACCCAGGCAACGGCCAGGCCATGGGCCGATAGAACGCGGGCCTTGAGCGACTCTTCGACCGGAAGGGATTCGAGATCGGCCAGACGTGGCCCGTAATAGATGGGCACGGCCGGCTCGGCGAGGACCAGCAGGGAGGGCAACGCCTCCCCGGCGCTGTCGAGGGCCCGCTTCGCCTGCTCACCCATCCAGAAGAGCCCCCCCGGAGGGCGCTGCCGATTCTGCCCGTAGGTGATGCGGCGAGCGGCCTCGTCACCCATCCAGACGATGTCGGCCGTGTAGAGGTCCTGCCACACCTCCACCAGCAGGGACGGGTCGACGAGCTTCCTCCGCCGGTCGATCTCCGCCTTGTCACCGACGAGATAGAGTCGTCCCATCCTTCGCGACGCACGGGGCCGAGCGTCCGTACCGTATCATAGCGGAATGGTCCGACGGCCCGCTTGACCATGGTAAACAGGCTTCCAGGCGGCCTACCAATTCGTCCCGTCGCTGGACGCGACCGGCTGGGTGGCCAGCCGGTGGGAATCCGAGACCACCCACCACCCCTTCGACGACAACAACAGCGGCAAGACCTTCGGGGGTCGGATCGGCTTCACGCCCGTCGCCCGGGAGGGCCTCCTCAACTTCGGCATCGGTGGCTCCTACGGGCCGGAGCAGGACGACACCAATTCGAGCCAACGATGGGTCATCGACCTCGACGCGACGTGGAACCCGACCCCGCGGCTGCTGCTGGCCGGTGAGCTCAAGCGTGGGGACGGATCGACTCGGAAAGGCGTTGCGAAGCGGCGTGCCCTGATGCGTTACCAGGCGGCTTTGTGAGCAACGCCAGGATCATCATCCCGGCAGCCATCGCGCTCTCGATTCTGATGCCGCTGATCTTCGGTCCGGCGACGCCCGGGTGGCTTCAGGCGCTCGGGGCGGTCGCGTTCGTCGTCTTCGTGGCCGGGCTCGTCGCCTTCCTGTTTCTCCGCGCGAGCGCCTGGCCTTCCCTGGCCCAGCGCTACCCGCCCCGGGTGCCGGTGACGCGGAGCTGGAAGACGTGTCGGACGGCGGTGATCGGGCGAGTCGGCTTCGACGACCCGGCCTACGAGCAGAGCAAGGTTCGTCTGGTCGGGATCCTGCGGGTGGCGCCGACCGACGATGCGCTGAACCTCTCGGCCCTCCCGCTGCTTCGACTCCTCTTGCCGCCGCTGCAGATCCCGTGGTCAGCGATCGTCCGCGCCCGCGTGCTCGATGCCTCCGGCTGGGTACGCGCCCCGCGCGACCCCGGCGCTCTCTTCCAGGTCACCTACGACCCCGGGTACACGGGCCGCTTCATCGAGCTGCAGACGACGGAGCCGCGGGTGTTCATCCA
>DASYQW010000224.1 GCA_036005065.1 Candidatus Methylomirabilota bacterium
GCCGCTCGAGGAGCAGCGCGTAGAGCTTGAGGGCGCCCAGCGGGTTCTTGAGCTCGTGCGCCACAAAAGCCGACAGGCGCGCGAGGCCGGCCAACGCCGCCGTCGTGTGTTCCCGGAGCTGGACGGTGCGAAAGCCGGTGAGGTCGGTGAACGAGAGGACGACGCCGTCGGGCGGGCCATCCCCGCCCAGCGGAGCCCGGTGCACGCCCAAGAGCCGCACCTCGTCCTGGACGACGACCTGAACGGCTTCGAGACCGCGGCCGGCGGGGTCCGCCACCGCCTGGGCCGCGACATGCGCCAGGGCGGGAATCTGCGCGAGCACCGTGGAGGCCTCACGCCCCTCGAGGTCGCCGGCAAGACCGAGACGCTCCCGGGCCGCCCGATTGGCGAGGCGAACGCGACCAGTCCGGTCCAGGAGCAGCAGGCCGTGCCCCATGCTCTCCACTAAACGTCCGTTGAGCGGCTCTGCCCCGCCCCTCGAACCGTCGCCCATCAGTCCGATACCTCGTCCGGGGAACAGACCGCTCGACCGGATGTCCGGCTACGGCATTGTCCTCTCAGGAGACACTTCGAGCCTAACACAGTCCACGGACGGAGAACAGCCAGGGAGCCCGCCCCTCAGGCCGTCGCGGTCGTGACGGTCAGCGAGAGGCGGGATTGCCGGACGGCGGGGCCGGCCTGGACGGCGCCCTGCGCCCGATCCCCATCAGAGGCTCGAGCATCTTGACGACGTCGCTCCCGCGGAGTCCGGGCGTGGGCCCGTATGCGGGCTGCCCGGCCGTGCCGCCGACCTTCACGCCGAAGCGGGTACGCCCGGATTCCACGTTCACGTTGAAATCGAGCCGTGTGTCGATGAGCCCGTAGCTCCCCCGCCCGGTGACGCGGAGGACCGGGTTGACCATCGTCGCGTCGCTCACGACGAGCCGCCCGGTGCCGACCGATCCGGTCGCGGCCAGCGACTGAAACTCCAGTGGTGAGCCGTCGAGGCTCCGCGGGAGGTCGAGGTTGACGACCGAGTGGAGCACGCTCCCGACCCGCAGGGCACCGGACAGGAGTGTGAGCATCGCCGGGCCCACCAGCCGGCCGGGGCCGACCTGAACCTGCCACGTCCCCCGCGCGGAGCGCAGGAGATCGTCGCCCGTCCCCGTGAATGCGAGTGTGGCGAGTCCTCCCATCCGACCGGTGACCGCGTACGGCTGACACAGGAAGTCCACGAGCAGCGTCTGGGCCGACACCCCCTGGAGTTCCACGGCCGTCAGCTCCACACCGGGCGTGCCGGCGCTCCAGCCGAGGGCCGCGTTGCCCCTCACCGTCCCGCCGCCCACCCGCAGCGCGAAGGGCATGACCGTGACGATGGGCCCTGCGATCTTGATCGGGAGCTCGACCGCCTCGAGCGTCAGTTGCCTCGGCGGGCCCGGCGGGCAGGCGGCTCCGCGATGGGCGATGGTGATCCGCGCGAAGCCGAGCTGACCGCTGCCGGCCATCTGGCCGAGGGTCCCCTCGGCCCGGACGAGCCCGTCGCCTCTGCCGCTCACGGTGAAGAGCGCGTCGGCGGGAACCGGCGCCTCCTCGGCGGTCAGACGGGCGGTGAAGCGAGCGGGTACGGCCGCGAGGTCCCCTCCCGCCTGGGCCAGCGGCCCGGCTTCCCCCTCCAGAGCGGCGATGAGACCCCCTCCCGGCAGCCGCGCCCCGAGCTTGAACCTGATCGGCTGGCTCCAGCCGAGATCGTCCAGGGTGACGTCGATGCGGTCCACCAGGTGCGCGACCACCGGCCGCCCGGCCTCGCCGGGTACGCGAATCTCGACGTGCCCCTCCCGCAGCCGCACGCGCGAGACGGCGACCAGCGGCGCCGCCGGCGCCGGCCGGGTCGCTCCCGGCGCCGGGAGGTTCCAGGCGCCATCACGCCGCTGCTCGACGACGACGGACGGGCGCCTCAGCGTGACCTCCCCGAACTGGAGCCGCCCGCGCAGGAGGGGGAGAAGGCGCACGCGCACGCGCGCCTCCTCGACGGACAAGAGCGGATCGGGCCCGAAGCCCGGGGCATTGGCCACCACGAGGCGGACCACGCGAACCGCCGGGAGCGGCCAGTAACTCAGCGAGACGCGCTCGAAGCGCACCGGGCGATCGAGGAGACGGCTGGCCTCCGAGCGGAGCAGCGCCTGCATGCGGGGCAGATCCTCGATGGACGGTAGCGCGATCGCGAGGCCGCCGACGACGGCCAGAAGGAGCGCGGTGGCGACGCCGAGCAGGAGGCGGAGGGAGGAGCGTCGCGGGCTCACGGCAGTGCGGATCGGGGACTCCCGCGGGCGAACGAAGCGACCGGGCCGCGGGGATGCCGCGGCCCGGTCCTCACATCATGCGCTGGGCTGCTGGATCGCCGACAGCCGCCAGGTGTTGGGCCCGACCGGGCGGGTGAAGGTCCAGTACTCCTCGAACGTGGTCGGGACGGTGCTGCTCCCCTCCACGACGGCCCCGGTGGTCTCGTCCACCGTGTAATCGAGCGCGTTCGCCCGGATTTGGACCGTCACGAAATCGCGTCCGTACTCCTGCCACGCCTCGGTGGCCTCGACGGCGTCCACTCCCAGCTTCTCGATCCGGTTCACCCGGCGAAGGGTCGCCAGGCGGGCGAGATCCGGCTCGAGGGCCCGGACCATCTCCTCGGTGAGCTCGGCGCGCACCGGTGCGAGGTCACGGGCGCTCCAGGCCGCCTGGACCCGGACGAAGAGGTCGCGGGCCACCACGGTGAACCGCCCGGGATCGAAGGCGGGATCCATCATGCGGACGGCCGCGACGCCCTGCTCGAGGTCGTCGTCGAGCCGGCCGGCCGGTCGCGACGGCTCGGCTGCGGCCGTCGCCGTGGGGCTCCACCGCTCCCCGCCGGCCGAGGCTCCCGCCAGCGCGGGCGCCGGCTCGCGGCGCCGCAGGAAGGTGAAGGCGAGATAGCCGAGCCCGGCGATCAGGGCGATGTCCAGCAGGCCGATCCCCCCGCCGTGCCCCAGGCCACCGAAGAGAAGCGAGCCCAGGAGCCCGCCGAGCAAGAAGCCGCCGATCATGCCGCCCCATCCCCCGAAGAGTCCACCCGGACGCTGGGGCCCGGGTTGCGAGAGGTTTCGCTGGGGCGAGGTCGGACTGGCCGGCACGCCCGGGCTGGCCGGCGTGGAGGGGCTGCGCGGCGCCGAGTACGACCGCGAGCCGCGGCCGCCGCTGAATCCGCCGCCGCCGGCACGCGCCTCGGCCATGGTGGTCAGGATCAGGGATCCGACGAACACGGCCAGGATTCCGCAAACGATCGCGCCGCGTCGCATCAGGTGCCTCCTTTGTTCGGCCCCGGAGGGGCGTCGCTTCATGATACACCCACCGGGTGCTCGGCGGGGCGCAAGCTTTCGTCGGGACGACCGGGGCTCGGTGTCAACGGAGCTTCGACAGGTCGATCGGGGTCCGCAGAACTTCCTTCTTGTCGACCGCGTGCTGCACGATCAGCGTCACGGTCCCGCGCGGCGACAGCCCCTCCAGCGGGAAGACATAGACGTTGCGGGCCGCGAAGCGCCCATCCTCGAGTCGCAAGGCGGTTCGCTCGTTCTGGGTGAACGACGGCTTCACCTCCTGGTTCCCCGCCTTCAAGATCGGCTGGTACCAGCGGGCGAAATCCGGCGCGGGGCCGAACATCGTCACCAGGAGCTGAAGCTTCCCCCGACCGCGCTCGATCGCCTCCTGTCGCTGCCGATCGCCCAGCGGCTCGCCCCGAAACGCCGCCTGGCGGGCCGCCTGGGTCAGCCGCGCGAAGGGCGTCGTCACCACGATCTCCTGCCCGCCCGCGAGCGGGATCCGCCACTCGTCGCCGAACTCCTCCTGCGTGATGCTCCCGCTGCCGAGGTCGATCGCCTGCTGGATGTCCGCCGGCGACAGCTGTGGAATCAACGCCCGGGCCGGGGCGGGATTCAGGAGGAGCACGGCCAGGAGTGCCCCGGCGCGCGGGAGGGGTCCAGCCCTCACAGCCAGCCCCGCCGCCGAAAGAAGAGGAGCAGGCCGCCGGACATGCCCACCATCAGAAGGACGGCGCCGGTGACCCCCCAGGGCTGCTTGATCCAGAGCAAGTTCTCGAAGTTCATCCCGAAGAACCCGGTGACGATCGTCATCGGCAGCCCGATGGCCGCCAGCGCGGTCAGGGTCTTCATCACCTCGCTCAGCCGGTTGTTGACGTGCGAGAGATGGCTCTCGAGGAGGCTCGACAGGGTATCCCGGTTGGTCTCGACCTCGTCGAGGATGCGCAGCACGTGGTCGTACACGTCCCGGAAGAACGGCCGCAGGTCGGTTCGGACGTGGGGGACGCCGCTCATCAGGTTGCCCAGCACCTCGCGCAGCGGCCCGAGGCTCCGTCGCAGCTGGACCAGGTCCTTCCGAGCGCCGAAGATCCTCTCGAGGACCGGCTGGTCGGGACGCGTGAAGATGACGCTCTCCAGCGCTTCGATTCGCTCCTCCAGCTCCTCGACGATCGGGAAGTAATGATCGACGACCTGGTCGAGCAGGTGGTGGAGCAGCCGGTCGGGCCCCTCGCCGAGCACCTCGGGATGCTTCCGGAGCCGGTCGATCGCCGCCGCCACGCTCCGCATGGCGTGCTCGTGGACCGTCACGATCAGGCGGTCACTGAGGAACACGAAGAGCGTGATGAGGTCGAGGGCCTCCTGGCCCGGGTTGTCGTTGATTCCCCGGGTGACCAGGAACAGGAAGGTGTCGTACTCCTCGACCGTCGGCCGCGTCTCCGGGTTCTGGGCATCCTCGACGGCCAGCGGGTGGAAGCCGAAGATTCCCTCGAGCGCCCGGAGCTGCTCGTCGCTGGCGCCCTCGAGGTCGAGCCACGCCTTGGTGCCCGGCTCGGCGAGGAGCCGGGCCAGTTCGGCGGGGCCGAATCCCTCCTCCAGGGCTCCGTCGGGCCGGACGATCGCGCCGTACTGCGGCATGGCTAGTTCCGCACGGCGCGCGCTACGGGCTGAGGCCGGCCTGGCCGAGGTCCGCCACCACGGCCAGGCTCATGGCGTCGGGATTCCAGTGGGCGCGCACCGCGCGGAGGATGTCGTCGGCGGTGACCGCCTCGATCGCCTGCCGATAGCGGGTCGGGTAGTCGAGGCCCAGGCCGAACCGCTCGATCGTGAGCAGGAGCTCCGCCACCTCGGCGTTGGTGTCCATCCGGAGCGGAAAGCTGCCGATGAGATACGCCTTGGCCCGCGCCAGCTCATCCCCTTCCACCCGATCCCCGCGAAGCCGCACGAGCTCCTCGCGGACGAGGGCCAGCACCTCACGCACCCGCGCGTTCTCGCTCTGGAACCCCGCCAGGAACATGCCGCCGTATCGACCCGGCGCGTACTGGGCGAAGACGCTGTAGGCGAGGCCGCGCTCCTCCCGGACCCGCGCGTAGAGCCGCGATGACGAGCCGCCGCCCAGGATGTGGCTTCCCACGACGAGCGGGTAATAGTCGGGATGCGGCCGGGTCACGGTGGCCTGCCCGAGGTAGACCGTCGCCTGCGTGAGGTCACGCTTCACCATCTCCGTCCGGGCGGGCGTGCCGAACGTGACCCCGCCCGGCGGCGTGACTCCGGCCGGCCCCGGGCGCCAGCCACCGAGGCGGGCGGTCAGGGCGGCGCGCACCTCGGCGACCGTCACGTCGCCGACCACGGCCACGACCATCGAATCGGGCCGATAGGCCGCCCCATAGAAGGCCGCCACGTCGTCGCGGGTGATGCGGCCGAGGGATTCGTCGGTGCCCTGGATCGGCGCCGAGTAGGGATGCCCGGGGAAGATGAGCCGCCGGAACAGCCGGCCGGTGACCGTCTCCGGGTCCTCTTCCGAGCGCTGCACGGCCGCCCGCGTTTCCTCGCGCCTCCGCTCGAATTCGGCCGGCGGGAAGGTCGGCCGCACGAGCACGTCGGCTAGGAGCTCGAGCCCCAGGCCGAAGTCGCGCTTGAGCACGGAGACGGACGCCTCGCTCGTGTCGCGGCCCCCTTCCGCTCCGAGGCTGCCGCCCACGAACTCGATGGCTCGGTCGATCTCGGGTCCCGTGCGGGTCTGGGTCCCTCGTGTCAGGAGGAGCGCCGTGAGATTCGCGAGCCCGGGCTTGTCCGGCGGGTCCAGAACGGCGCCGGCGCCCAGCGCGACGCGCACGATGACGATGGGGAGAGCCGGTCGCTCCGCCACCAGGACCACCAGCCCGTTGGGAAGCACGAAGCGTGTCGCCAGCGGCGGACCGACGAGCCCGGTCGGCGCCGAGGTCTGCGCGGCAGCCGGCCCGGCCCACAGGGGGGCCGTCGCCACAAGGAGGCAGAGCACAGCCCGCCGGAACGGCGGCGGCACGCACATGCCGGCATTATACCTCCCGCCCGACGCGACGAGCGGCCGACGCCGTGGCGTAGAGCACGCGCCGGCGCGGACGCACGGTTGCTCGTGATCCGGTCGAGGGACCGGAGCGGAGCGCCTCCCGGAGGACGAAGACGGTCTGACGGAGCGCGTTGCGGGCCGACTCCGGAGCCGCGTCGGCTCGAGGAGCGCCGCGAACTTACGCGGGAATGACTCCAGACGGCCCGCGCGGAGAGGAGCCACGCCATGCCAGCCGATACCCGGCTGAACCTGCTCTTCACGGGACTCGTGTCATTCATGCGCGTACCGAGCTGCTCCGACCTCTCGGCGCTCGACGCCGACATCGCGATCCTCGGCGCCCCGAGCGACGAGGGCTCGCCCTGGAAGCCC
>DASYQW010000225.1 GCA_036005065.1 Candidatus Methylomirabilota bacterium
GGGTGTGGGAAGACCACGCTGCTGAACCTCCTGGCCGGATTCCTCTCGCCGACGCGGGGCGAGATCCTGGTCGGGGGCCAGCCGGTGACCGGGAAGGGGGGCGACCGGGGGATCGTCTTCCAGGACTTCGCCCAGCTCTTCCCGTGGCGGACCGCCCAGCGAAACGTCGAGTTCGGCCTGGAGATGCGGAACATCGCTGCCGCCGAGCGCCGCGAGATCGCCCGGCGCCATCTCCGGCTCGTGAAGCTCGAGCCGTTCGCCGGCGCCTATCCCCACCAGCTCTCGGGCGGGATGCAGCAGCGGGTGGCGATCGCCCGGGCCCTCGCCTACAACCCGTCCGTGCTGCTGATGGACGAACCCTTCGCCGCCCTGGATGCCATGACGCGGGAGGAGATGCAGCGGCTCCTGGTCGAGGTCTGGCAGGCGACGCGGAAGACGGTCGTCTACGTCACCCACAACGTGGCCGAGGCGGTCTACCTGGCCGACCGGATCGTCGTCCTCACCCCGCATCCGGGGACGGTGAAGACCGAGTTGAAGGTCACCCTGCCGCGGATGCGGGATCCGCTGCGGGTGGAGTTCCTGGAGCACCAGCGCGAGGTCCTCGCGCACCTGACCGACTCGGCCGAGCGGCCGTGAGGGGGCAGGCGGCGCCGCGGCGGAGCGCGCGCCGCGGCACTCATGCTACTATCCGACCCGGCCGGCGGGCTGGCGAGCGCGCGCCGGCCCGCGATCGACCCCCAGGAGTGTGTCGGCGTAACCCGGGACCGACCACCGAGCGCGTGGTGCATCGAGGAGCGCTCCGAGCGGCGGCTGTGCCGCCGCAACCCTCCTCGGGGGAGGTTTCGGAGGGGGCCGTAGAGGCCCCCTCCGATGAACGGGAGGTGGAGCGTGCCCAAGCCGGAGTACGAGTTCCACGAGCCGCGGGAGAACCCCTGGGAGCCGGCCTTCGGCGAGATCCCCGGCGCCTGGCAGCAGATCCTGTCGCGCGATCCCGAGAAGGGGGACTACACGCGACTGGTGCGCCTCGATCCCGGCGCCGACACCTCGGCGGCGGGCACGCTCGTCCACGATTTCTGGGAAGAGGTCTACATCGTACGCGGCGATCTGACGGACCTCCGCCTCGGCGAGACGTTCCGGGCCGGCTACTACGCCTGCCGTCCTCCCGGCATGACGCACGGCCCGTATCGGTCTCCGAGCGGAGTGCTCATGGTCGAGTTCCGGTACGGATTCCGGAAGTGATCCAGCCGGGCGGCGCGGCTCAGGTCAGGAAGTCCTCGAGGCGGACCTCGCCCCACCGCAGCGGCCAGGCCCGCTCGTAGTCCCGCCGCTCGGCGGCGCGATACGGCGCCGGCTTGGTGGCATCGATGCCCCAGCGCGACCCGACCGAGGGGAAGCGCGTCTGGCTGGTGTTCGGCATCGCCCCAGGCGAAGGCCGCGCGGTCGGGTCGAAGATCCAGCCGCGGGTGTTCCCCACCGTGATCACGTCCCGGGCGGGGTCGACCCGGGTGGCCAGGGCGTACATCACGTCGCGATAGTCGTAGATGTCGACGTCGGGGTCCACCGCGATGACGAGCTTGTTGTTCAGGAAGGTGCCCATCGCCACCAGCAGCGCGTCGGCCACCTGCCCGTCCATGCTCGGCTCGACCTGCAGCACGAGACACATCGCCCCGCCGCCTTGCGGATAGGTGAGGTCGCGCACCGCGACCCCCATGCCGCGGAGCCGCTCGTAGAGGAGCGCTTCCTGCCACAGCCGCGGCAGCTCCTGGTGGTCGGTGAAGGGGGTCATCAGGTGGTGCCGGTAGATCGGGCTCTCCCGCATCGTGATGGCGGTGACCTCGAACACGGGCTGCTGGCTCGCATACGGCGTGAAGAGCATGGTCGGACCGGGCGAGGGGCCGTCCTGGGCGGTCCGCGTCGGATGGACGAAGCCTTCGACGACGATGCTGGCGTCCGCCGGCACCGCGAGGTCGACCGTCTCGCACCGCACCAGCTCCCCGGGCTCGCCGGTTATCGCCTGGTAGAGCTCGAGCTCCCACCACCCCTCGTGCACGTAGTTGTAGGCGGCCGCCAGCTCCCAGGCCGGGTGGGTGCCGATCGCGATGGCCATCGGCATCCGGGTACCGGCCGCCCGGTGCTTGGCCAGGATGCCGATGGCGGTCGGAGTCACGAACGACGCGACCATCTCCCGCGGCCCCAGGACGCCGCATCGCGGGAACATCGCGTTCCAGGCGCCGCGTTCCGGATCCCGCATGACGACGAAGCTCGTGGTGTAGGGGTAGGGGTCGAGCGCGGTGTGGGTGACGATCGGGAGCCGCCCGAGGTCCACGTCCTCACCGAGGTACCTCCGCGCCTTGCAGGGGGCGTCGTCCACCGTCCGGAGCGGCGCCGGACCGCGTTTCCGCACCTCACACAGCGCCCGCACCACGTCGCCGGGCTCGCAGCCGAGCACCCGGGCCTGGGCCGCCCGGTGGACGAACAGGAGGTCCACCACGGGCATGTCCTGGCCTTCGACGTTCTCGAAGACGATCGGGCGGCCGGCCTGGGCGGTCAGGGCCCCGATGGCGTCGAGCGGGACCGGTTTTCCGATACAGAGGAAGTGCTCCCGATGAGCGCTCAGGAAGCCGGCCAGATCCTTCATCGAGTTGCCCTCTCGTTCACCGGGCGAGACCTTCCGGCGTCAGCGGGGGCCGACCTCGACCCACTTCGCCTCGGCGGCCACCGGGTCCTCCAGCGGCACGCCCATCGCGGTGTGCATGGTGTTGTACATCTTCCAGAAGCCGACCACCAGCACGATCTCCATCACCTCTTGCGGGGTGAAGGCCGCCGCCAGCCGGCGGCGGAGGTCGCCGGTGACGCCCTTGGGATCGAGGCTCGCCTGGTGGACGAATTCGAAGGCCACCCGCTCCCGGTCGTCGGTCGGCTCGAGATGCAGAAGGTCGAGGAGGTCCGTCTCGCCGTAGCCCCAGCGACGCTTCAACGTGGCCGCGTGGTGAGCCGTGCAGTAGGTGCACTCGTTGTCGCGGCTGGCGATCATGCTCAGCCGGTACTTGAAGCGCTCGGGGAGCGAGTTGCGCTCGTCGCGCATCACCGCGTTATTCAGCTTGAAGAGGTACTCGGCGATCCACGGGATGTGCATGTAGAGGGTGATCGTGTAGGGCAGGAAGCCCATGCGCGCGATGTAGTAGTGGAGGTCCGGCCGCGCGTGGACCGGCACGTGCTCGAGGTTCTCGCCGATCGCGGGGTACGGGATGAACGCCCGCTGGTCGCCCGAGGCGAGGATGTTCCGGGTCGTGGGCTGAGGGGAGCTCTGCTGCTTGAGATCGGTGGTCATGGTCGCGCCTCCTCTCGGTCGCGAGCGCGCTGGGTCGCCCGAGCGGTCGTCCGGTGGCCTGGCCCGCCGCGCGCGGGTAGGCCCAGGATAGACCAGGATCGTCGGTGGGGACAAGGTGTCATGGTCCGGCGCCGGACGCCAGCCGGCCCCCGGCCCCGGGGTGATCGCTCGCCTGCCGGCGTGTGTCGCGCAGGATCGGCGTGTGGATATAATGGTCCGTCTCGCGTCGGCCCTCCTCAGACGCCAGGCGACCAGCAAGGAGACAGGCGATGACACCCATCACGTCCGAGCGCACGCTCGCCACGCATCCGCTGGACCCGCTCACCGCTGACGAGATCAGCCGCGCCTGGGAGATTCTCCGCACGCGAGAGCCTCTGGGCGCGCGGACCCGAGTGGTTTCCATCACGCTCCAGGAGCCGCCCAAGGAGGCCGCGCTGCGTCATCGGCCCGGCGACGCGGTGGAGCGGGCGGCGCTCGTCGTGCTCATCGACAGCGCGGCGGCCAGGACGTTCGAGGCCGTCGTCTCCCTCTCCCAGAAGCAGGTGCTCTCCTGGGAGCACATTCCCGGCGTCCAGCCGGCCATCGTCCTCGACGAGTTCTTCGAGTGCGAGGCGGCCGTGCGCGCCGATCCGCGCTGGCAGGAGGCCATGCGGAAGCGCGGAGTGACGGACTTCAGCCTGGCCATGGTAGACCCGTGGTCGGCCGGCCACTTCGGCTTCGCGGGTGAGGAGGGCCGGCGGCTCGCCCGCACGCTCACCTGGGTTCGGCGCAGCCCGAATGACAACGGCTATGCCCGCCCGGTGGCGAACCTGATCGCGGTCGTCGATCTGAACGACATGACCGTGCTCGGGGTCGAGGACTATGGCGTGGTCCCCCTGCCGCCGGAGGATGCCAACTACTCGCCGGACGTCGCGGGGACCCGGACCGATCTCAAGCCGATCGAGATCCGTCAGCCGGAAGGCCCGAGCTTCCGGCTCGACGGCCACGAGCTCGCCTGGCAGAAATGGCGCCTGCGCCTCGGGTTCACGCCTCGCGAGGGGCTGGTGCTCCACACGGTCACCTACCGTGACCAGGGGCGGGAGCGCCCGATCCTCTACCGGGCCTCGGTGGTCGACATGGTCGTCCCGTACGGGGACCCGCGGCCCACCTACTTCCACCGCAACGCCTTCGACGTGGGGGAGTACGGGATCGGGTACCTGGCGAACTCGCTGGAAAACGGGTGCGACTGCCTGGGCGAGGTCCGCTACCTGGACGCCGTCGTCAACGACAGCCGGGGCGGTGCTCAGACGGTGCGGAACGCCGTGTGCGTGCACGAGGAGGATTACGGCATCCTCTGGAAGCACTTCGACTGGCGGACGGGGTACAGCGAGGTGCGCCGGTCGCGCCGGCTGGTGGTGTCGTTCATCGCCACCGTCGGCAACTACGAGTACGGCTTCTACTGGTACTTCTATCAGGACGGCACCATCCAGCTCGAGGTGAAGCTGACCGGCATCGCCTCCAACGGGGCGGTGCCGCCCGGGGAGAAGCCCCGCTGGGGAGAGCTGGTGGCGCCTCAGGTCTACGCCCCCATCCACCAGCACTTCTTCAACGTGCGACTCGACATGATGGTCGACGGGCTCCACAACTCCGTCTACGAGGTCAACACGGTCGCCGACCCTCCGGGCCCGGAGAATCCGCACCGCAACGCCTTCCACACCGAGGCCACCCTGCTCCGCTGCGAGTCCGAGGCCCAGCGCATCATCGATCCGCTGGCCGGCCGGTTCTGGACGATCGTCAACCCATCGGTCCGGAACCGCCTCGGCGAGCCGGTCGGTTACAAGCTCATGCCCGGAGAGAACGTCCTGCCCTTCGCGGCGGGCGACGCGTCGGTGACCCGACGGGCGGCCTTCATGACCAAGCATCTCTGGGTCACCCGCTACGACCCGCGCGAGCGCTACGCCGGCGGCGAGTACCCGAACCAGCATCCGGGCGGGGCCGGCCTCCCCAGTTACGTCCAGGACGACGCGTCCCTGGACAACACCGACGTGGTGGTCTGGTACACGTTCGGCGCCCATCACGTCGTGCGGACGGAGGACTGGCCGGTGATGCCCGTGACCTGCATCGGCTTCATGCTCAAGCCCGTCGGCTTCTTCGACCGCAACCCCGCCCTCGACGTGCCGCCGTCGCCACGCCACCCGGCGTGCGGTCAGAACGACTCGAGCTGCCACGCCGGCTGATTGCCATGCGCGAGATCCGCGACGGGATGCGCATCGACTGGGACGTGCCCATCCCGATGGATGATGACTGCTTCACCGGCTGCGGCCCCTTCCTGCACACCGACGCGCGAGACCGGCCCCCCGCGGTCTTCGGGAAGAACGTCACCCTGCACTGCGGTCCCCGGCGACTGGCCCACCTCCTGCTCCCCATCGTCCCCCCTCCGGGACCGGCGGAGCGGCCGGCGTGAGCCAGGACGCGAAGCCCTTCACCGTGATGGCCGCGGCCCTGCTGGCGCTGATCGCCGTGTTGCAACTGCTCCGCTTCCTCTTCCGATGGGAGGTCACCCTGGACGGCATGATCGTCCCCGTCTGGCTGAGCGGGATCGCCTTCGTGGTCGCCGGGGGGCTCGCGGTGATGCTCTGGCGGGAGATGCGCCGGTGAGCGAGAGGGCGCGAGAGGTGAGGGTGATGCGGCCGCTGAAGGCTCTCCTGGTCATCGCCCTGGCAGCGGCGGCGCCGGCCACGGCCCGCGCCAACGGGGATTCCGCCATCGGACCGCCCACCGTGTTCGAGCGCTTCGTGCTGTCGGCCTGCTCGCCTTGCATCAGGGAGTCGTATCCCATCGCCTCGCTGGCGGTCAAGCTGCAGACGCCGCCCGGGTTCTTGCGGGTGGCCGGTGCGGCGGCGTCGCGGCCGGGGGAGATCGGGATCGAGGTGCTGCGGGCCCAGCAGTTCGGCCGGGCCGACTGGAAGTCCCTGGCCCTGCGGGTGACCCTCTGGGTGATCGCGAGTCCGGGCGAGTCGTACCGGCTCGGCATCGGCCTGCTGGACGGCGCCGATGTCCAGGCGCTCGCCCAGGCCGTGGCCGAAATGGTCAGGCTCGCCACGGGGCTTCCGGCGAATCCGGGCGCCGAGAGCACCGACGTCGAGTTCCACGGCGGCTCGTTGCGTATCGGTGTGCTGCGCGTCCGCGGCGAAGCCGTCGCCTACGTCCAGGCGGGGGACCTGCCGACGCTCATCCAACGGGCGATCTGGGAGGTGCCCACCACCCTGTACGTGCCGCTGAAGGACCTGACCGCCCTGGCGGCCGCGTTGAGCCAGGCGGCGGCGATGATCGAGAAGGTCCGGGGGCAATAGTCACAGGAGCGTGGAGGCCGACCTGATGCGGGAGGATGCGCGTCTGACGTTGCTCGTCGTGCTGCTCGCCCTGGCGGCCGTCGTCGGGGTGAGGGCCGAGCCGCGCGTCATCGACCTCGCGATCAAGAACGGCCGGCTTCCCGAGGACCAGCGGGTGGTGCGGGTCCAGCAGGGGGACGAGGTCACGCTCCGGTGGACGACCGACCGCCCGCTCACGCTGCACCTGCACGGCTACGACATCGAGGAGAAGCTCGCGCCCGGGACGCCGCTGTCCATGCGCTTCACCGCCCGCGCCACCGGCCGCTTTCCGATCGAGATCCACGGCCCGCGCGGCGAGGAGCGCACCGTCGGCTATCTCGAGGTGCATCCCCGCTGACCCGGTCCCGCCCCCGCGTCCCGACCCGGCTCCCCGCGCGCTGCGCGAGCGGCGCCATCCTGGCGGTGGCGGCGTCCGCCCGGCCCGCGCTGGCCCACGGCTTCGGCCAGCGTTACGACTTGCCGGTCCCGCTGTGGCTCTGGGTGACGGCGGCCGCCGCGGCGGTCGCCCTGTCCTTCGCGATCATCGGGCTCTTCGTCACGGCGAGGCCGGGCGGCCGGGGTGACTGGCGGCTGAACCTGCTCCGCTTCCGCCTCGGCCGGCTGCTCGCCGACCGCCGGCTCCGGCTCGCGGCCCGGGTGGTGTCGGTCGGCTCGCTCGTCCTGATCCTGGTCGCGAGCCTGGCCGGCGACCAGAGCCCGACGCGCAACATCGCCCCCACCGCCATCTGGGTGGCGTGGTGGGTGGGCTTCGCCTACCTGTCCGCCCTGGTGGGGAACCTCTGGGCGGTGGTGAATCCCTGGGCCGCGATCTTCGCCTGGGGCGAGGCGCTGCTCGGGCCTCGTCGGGTGGCCGTCCGCTGTCCGGCATGGCTGGGCGCCTGGCCGGCCGTCGCCCTCTTCGCGACCTTCGCGTGGCTCGAGCTGGTCTTCACCGGGCGGAGCATCCCGGCCCAGCTCGGCCTCCTGATCGTCGGCTACTCCCTGCTCACCTGGGCGGGCATGTTCCTCTTCGGGCGCGCCGCGTGGCTGCGGCAGGCCGACCCGTTCGCGGTGGCCTTCGGGGTCCTGGCCCGATTCGCTCCGACCGAGATCCGCGTCACGGACCGGGACACCTGTCGCCGGTGCGGGGTGCCCTGCCGGGATCAGCCCGGCGCCTGCCTCGACTGCGGCGAGTGCTTCGACCGGGCTCCGCCCTCCCGGCGGGAGTGGAACGTGCGGCCCTTCGGCGCCGGGCTGCTCGACACGGGCGGCGTCTCGCCGTCGATGGTCGTGTTCGTCCTCCTTCTTCTCTCGACGGTCACCTTCGACGGCTTCACCGCGACGCCGGCCTGGGCCCGCCTGGAGCGCGGGCTCTACACGATGCTGGCGCCGCTCGGCGACGCCCGGCTGACGGTCATCGGCACCCTCGGGCTCCTGGTCTTCCCGCTGCTCTTCCTGCTCGTCTACCTCCTCTTCGCCCGCTCGATGGCGTGGGCCGCCGGCGACGAGCTCCCCACCGGGACGGTGGCCCGCCTCTTCGTGCTCTCGCTGGTGCCCATCGCGATCGCGTACCACCTGGCGCACTACTTCACGTACCTCTTGATCCAGGGCCAACTCCTGATCCGGCTCGTCTCCGATCCGCTGGGGCTCGGCTGGAACCTCTTCGGCACCTCCCGCTATCGGCCCGACATCGGGATCGTGGGCGCCCGCGCCGTCTGGTACACGGCCGTCGTCGCCATCGTGGCCGGGCACGTCATCGCGGTGTACGTGGCCCACGCCGTCGCCCTCCGCGAGTTCCGGGATCGAGGCGCCGCCCTCCGCAGCCAGCTGCCGATGCTGGTCCTCATGGTGAGCTACACGATCGTGAGCCTCTGGATCATCGCCCAGCCCATCGTCGAGAGCAGGTAGTCGTCGAAAGGAGCGAACCGAGATGAAGCAGGCGCTCGTGGTGGTGGCGGTCCTCGCCGGGGCCCTGTGGCCGGCCACGGGGCGGGCTCAGCTCCCCGTGAGCCAGGTGGTCCTCGAGAACGCGTCGGTCCGCATCACCGTCCTCACCTTCGCGCCCGGCGGGGCCACCGGCCGTCACCAGGGGATCGAGGCGGAGATCGGGATCGTCATCGAGGGCCAGCTGACGGTGGAGAGTCCGACCGGACGGCAGAGCCTCCAGCCCAGCGGAGTCTACTGGATGCCCGGCCTCACCCCCCACGATGTCCGCAACGAGTCGAACCGCCCGGCGAAGCTCTGGGACATCTTCCTCAAGCGCTGCGACTGACGCGAGCGGCGCGCCCCGCGTTTACCCCCCGCGCACCTGAGCCGTGCGCGTGCAGCCCGTCCTGGGCGTGCGGTCACTGAGCGGCTACACCATCGCTCTCGAACCGGTGCAGCCGAGCAGAGACCGTTGAAACGAGATCACGGTGGCGCTCTTGTTACTTGTTACGGATCTCTGCGACCCTCGGGAACGTCCCGAGTGGGCAGGCTGCGCCGTCTCGCTGGACTCGGCCGCGAAACGAGGCTCTTGACACCGAAACACTTCTGAGATCATGTAACGTATGATACAGCTCATTCGAAGGAGAGCGACATCGGGATGGCCCAGCCAGGAAAGGGCCCCGAACTCGGCGACAGCCCTGGGGAGGTGCCGGGGCGTTCTGAGACGACGCGCGGCCTCGAGGTCCCGGTCTCCCTCACGGTCTTCGGTGCTCCCGCGGCTCACGCCACGGCGACCATCGTCCGCCACAGCCTGGGTCGGCGCGCCGCGCGCGCGCTCGTCGTTCTGGGCGCGTGCTGGGGTCTCGCGCTCGTGGCCGTTTTTATCCCACTGGCCCACTTCCTGCTCGTGCCCGGACTGTTCGTGCTCGGGGTGATCCTCGCGACCTCCCGGGCCCGAGAGGCCTGGAGCATCGTCACGATGCAGGGCCAGTGCCCCCGGTGTCGGCTGGAGCAGACCCTCACATCCGCTCGCCGCGTCCGGGGCCAGTGGGTGGTCCACTGCCCCAACTGCAAGAATGAACTCGCCCTCACCATCGAGCCTGGACCCGGGGCCATCTGAGGCGATCGGCGTGGCCTGGCTGGTCCTGATCCTCGGTTTTCCCGTCCACCCGTCGAGTGTGCGGGTCAAGGCCTGGCGGCGACTCCGGGGTATCGGGGCGGTCCCACTCAAGAACGCGGTCCATCTCCTCCCGTTCACCGCCGAGAACCAGGAGCACTTCCAGTGGCTCGCGCAGGAGGTGCAGAAGGACGGGGGCGAGGCGACGTTGCTCACGGTCGACCAGATCCAGACCATGAAGCCGGCCGAGGTCGTGCGCCTGTTCCAGCAGGCGCGCGACCAGGACTACCGCGCGCTGGCCGAGCGCTACCGGAAGATCCTCCGCGGCCTGGACCGGGCCGCCACGGGCCGGACCGCCGCCCGGCGGGAGGAGGAGCTGGCCCGGCTCGCCCGCGATCTCGAGCGGATCCGGGAGATCGACTTCTTCGACGCGCCGGGCTCCCAGGAGGTGACGCGGTTGCGCGAGACGATCGAGATGCGGCGGCATCCCCGGGCGGCCAAGGCGGCGGCCAGTCAGCCGGCGACCCCGCTTGAGACCCTCCGGGGCCGGCGCTGGGTGACCCGCCCCCGCCCGCACGTCGACCGGATCGGGTCGGCCTGGTTGATCAAGCGCTTCATCGATCCCGACGCCCAGTTCGTCTTCGCGCGCCCCGAGGAGTTCCCCGAGGATGCCATCCCGTTCGACGCGCTCGGGGCGGAGTTCGGCCATCAAGGGGAGGACTGCACCTTCGAGACGCTCCTGAAGCGGAGCGGGCGGCGGGACCGCCGGCTGGCGCAGCTCGCCGAGATCGTCCACGAGGTCGACCTGCGTGACCAGAAGTTCAGTCGGGACGAGGCCCGCGGCCTCGACCTGACGATCCGCGGTCTCCTGGCGACACTGAAGGACGACCAGGAGGTCTTGACCCACGGCGTGGTCCTCTTCGACGGCCTCTACGCGGCGCTGGGTGACCGGAAGTGAGGAGGGCGGAGCCCATGGCCGAGGACGGTGTCGCCCGTCGCGTGCGGATCCGGGATCTCGTTGCCTACTATCTCCGCCTCGGCACGCTCGGCTTCGGCGGGCCCGTCGCGCTCTGCGGGCAGATGGAACGGGAGCTGGTCGAGGAGCGGAAGTGGCTCACGAAGGAGGAGATGCGCGAAGGGATCGCGGTGTGCCAGTCGCTGCCTGGCCCCCTGGCCATCCAGGTCGGCATCTACATCTCCTACCTGCGCGGAGGGTTCTGGGGGGCGTGGGCCGGCGGCTGGGCCTTCATCCTTCCGAACTTCGTCATCGTGGCCGCGCTGGGGGCTCTGTACGTCCACTTTGGCGGCCTGTCGCCGGTGACGGCGATCTTTTACGGGGTCAGCCCGGCCGTGATCGCCTTGATCCTCCACTCGTGCTACCGGCTCGCGAAGCTCGGCATGGAGGACTGGCTCCAGTGGGTGATCGCCGGGGCATGCCTGGCCATCACGGTCGCCGTCCAGGCTGAAGTGGCCTTGCTGTTCATCGCATCGGGGATCCTCGGCCTGCTCTATTACGGGTCACTCGTCCGGCGACGGGCGGCCGCCGCCGTGTTCTTCCTTCCCGCCATGCCTCTCAGCGCCCAGGCTGCCAACAGCGCGGGGGGCTCGATCCTGGGGAAGCTGCTGGTCTTCTTCCTGAAGGCCGGCTCCCTCACGTTCGGGAGCGGCCTCGTCATCGTCCCGTTTCTCGAGAAGGGGTTGGTCCAGCAGACCGGCTGGCTCGACGAGCGCCAGTTCCTGGTCGCCGTCGCCATCGGCATGATCAGCCCGGGTCCGGTGGTCATCACGGCTACCTTCGTGGGCTACCTGGTCGCGGGGTTCTGGGGATCCCTCGTCTCCACGGTTGGCATCTTCCT
>DASYQW010000226.1 GCA_036005065.1 Candidatus Methylomirabilota bacterium
GTCACGAGCGGCCCCAGCGGTGGGTGAGTCGAATCCCGGCGACGAGCGCGAGGCGGCCGGCTTCTTCCTCAACGACCCGCTGCCAAGCTGGATGATCCCTTCCCGGATCTGAAATACTTCCGCGAGAACCACCCGGTCTTCTACTACGCGCCGTTCGATCAGTGGTTCATCTTCGGCTACGCGGAGGTCGCCGCCCTCTTCGCCGACCCCCGACTGAGCGCCGACCGCATGAAGGGCTTCGTCGACGCGGCGCCGGCCCAGGTCCGCGACGACCTCCGAAAGATCGCGCCGTTCCTCGAGACGTGGATCCTGATGATGGACGAGCCGGAGCACGGTCGCGTGCGCCAGGCCCTCCACCGCGGGTTCAACGCCCGGGCGGTCCAGGCCCTGGTCCGGCAGATCCAGGCGGCGGTCGACGAGCTGCTGGACGGCGTGCAGAGTCGGGGACACATGGACGCGGGCGGCGAGTTCGCCTTCCGGCTCCCGGCCTATGTGCTCTCCGACTTTCTCGGTGTCCACAAGGAAGACCGGGACCGGGCGGCCGATCGAGTGGTACCGGAACGCCGGCAACCGGGGGCCGATCACCCTGCCGGTGGCCTTCTGAGGGCGGGATTCCGGGAGGCGCTCGGGCTCAGACCAGGTCGCGGGGAACCGCGGTATTCCAGCTCTGGCCGAAGACGCGAGCCTCGCCCTCGAAGGCGTCGAGGGTGGCCTGCACCCGGAACTCCTCGCGCGTCGCCGAGAGCGCCGCGCGGGTGCGCGTCTCGATGCGCCAGTCGCCGCGCCGCATCCGGACGGTCGAGGCCACTTCTGCCCGCGCCGACAGCGGATCGTCGGGGCGAATCTCGTAGCGCTCGGTGACCACGGTCTGCACGGTGAGGTCGATGTCGTCCAGCCGATAGAGCCCGCTGTCCTGGCAGGTCTCCTGCGTGACGACCCCGGCGGCGATGTCGTGGTGAATCGTCCGCGTCGCGCGGGCGGACTCGAGCACGGTGGTGGGGAGCGGCGGCGGCGCCTCGGGCGGCGGAAGGGGCGGGAGCTCGGCGTCGGCCGGGTCCGGCGGGCGCACGGGCAGCTCGAGCGTGCTGGTACCCGTGACGACGGTCAGCGTCACCGGCTCGGGCGCCGGCCACACGATCGGCCAGTAGGCCGTGGACAGCGCCAGGCGCACCCGATGACCGGGCGGGAAGGCCTGGGCCACGTCGCCGAGCTCGAGGCGGACCCGGTAGCGGCGCCCGGGCGTGAGCGGGGCCGGCGCCGCGTGGCCGTCCTTATGGGTGAGGTTCAGCACGCCGTAGGTGACGCGGGTGGCGGCCCCGTCCGGGGCGACGTCGGAGAGCCGGGCGACGACGAAGGCGACGGGGCGGTCGGCGGCCACCTCCAGCTCCACGACCGGCGCCCCGAGGATCTCCACGCGCTCGGCGAGCGGCTCGGTGTCGAAGACGAGCGAGCCGCCGTCCTCGAAGCGCTGATCGGTCGGCAGGTCCGGCCCGGAGCCATGGGCG
>DASYQW010000227.1 GCA_036005065.1 Candidatus Methylomirabilota bacterium
CTAGCCCGGGCCATCCTCCAGGAGGCCGCACTCTCCTTCCTGGGACTGGGGACCGGCTCCGTCCACCCCACCCGGGGGCAGGTGATCGCGCTCGGCCGCGACACCGTGACGGTGGCGTGATGGCTCCCCACGTTTGCCGGCCTGGCGATCGACCTCGTCGGGCATCGGCTGCGGGACGGCCTGGAACCTCAGGTAAGCTGAAGGGGTTACCCGGAAGAGGGATAGAGCCCACGGCGGAGCCGGTTTCGCCTCGACAGGAGAACGGTCTGGTCTACTCCATGGAGGCTCGAATGCGGACCCCACGGATTGCCGCGGTCGCGACCGCGACGCCCACTGAGCGCTTCACGCAGGACGAGGTGCTCGCGATCTTCGGATATGGCGATGAACGGCGTCGCAGCTTCTTCCACCACAGTGGGATCGACGGCCGGTACCTCTACGTAGACCGCGAGCGCGCCCGTCCTGCCGAGGACGTCGACGAGCTGAACGCGCGCTTCCAGGCGGGAGCCCTCGAGCTCGGGGAGGCGGCCGCCCGCCGCGTCCTGGCGGGTGCGGGGTGGGCGGCCGCCGACCTCGACTTCCTGGCCACGACGACGTGCACGGGCCGCCTGACCCCGAGCCTCGATGCCCACCTGGTGGCCCGGCTCGGCTGCCGGTCCGATGTCCAGCGCGTGCACGTCGGCGACACGGGCTGTGCCTCGGCGATGGTGGCGCTCCAGCAGGCGTGGAATCACCTCCAGGCCTTCCCGGGCCACCGGGCGCTGGTGATGGCGGTGGAGATCTGCTCGGCGACATACTTCCCCGACGACCGGCTCGAGAGCGCCGTCGCCCACGCGATCTTCGCCGACGGCGCCGGCGCGGTCGCCCTCGACACCGAGGCCGGCGGTCCCCGGATGCTGGCGCACCGGACGCTTTTCCGGCCGGAGCACTTGGACGCGATGGGATTCGAGTACCCGGGCGGCCGGGCCCGGGTGGTGCTCTCGAAGGACGTTCGGCGGATCGGGGCCACGATGCTCGGCGAGATGGCCGGGCTGCTGATGGGCGCCCAGGGACTCAAGCGCGAGGACATCCGCTACTGGGTCCTGCACTCCGCGGGCCGGCGGGTGCTCGATCGCGCGAGCCGGCTCCTCGACCTCACCGACGCGCAGATGGGGCACGCGCGCAACGTGCTCCGGCAGTTCGGCAACATGTCGTCGGCCACGATCCTCTTCGTCCTCGAGGAGACGCTGCGGACGGAGACGCCGGTCCCCGGAGAGTGGGGGCTGATGATCGGGCTCGGGCCGGGCTTCGCCGCCGAGGGCGCCCTCCTGAGCTGGTAGGCGAGCCGAAGGGCGAATCTGAAGGGCGGATGATGCAGCGGGCCGAGGGCGTTCTCGAGCATCTCGACCGGCCGGTGGCGTCCGCGGATCGGGACGCGTCGCTGGCGGACATCGATCGCCTCAACACGTGGTTCGGCGGCTACGCGCTCACGCTCGGCGCCATCCAGCGCGTGGCGTCGGGGGTGCCGGCCTGGCGGCGCCTCGTCGTCGTCGACGTCGGCGGGGGCCGCGGCGATTTCGCGCGCTGGCTGATCCGCCACGCGGGGCGCCTCGAGCGGAGGATCCACATCGTCGTCGTCGATCGCGATCCCGACTTCCTGGCCGCCGCCACGCGTCGCCCGCATCCCGATGTGTCGCTCGTCCGGGCCGACGCCACCGCGCTGCCGTTCCGCCAGGACGGCGCCGACGTCATCACCATGTCGCTCACCCTCCACCACCTGGAGCCCGATGCGGCCGTCACGAGCCTGGGCGAGATGCGCCGCGCCGCGCGGCTCGACGTCATCGTGAACGACCTCCTGCGCACGCGCCTGTCGCTCCTCCTCGTCTGGGTCGCGACCCGCCTGGTGGGCCGGCATCCCTTCTCCCGGCATGACGGCCCCCTGTCGGTGCGGCGCGCGTACTCGCCCGAGGAGCTGCGGACCCTGGCCGAGAAGGCGGGGATACACGCGGTGCGCGTCGAGCGGTATCCCTGGCTCGGCCGGCTGCTGGCCGTGATCGCGCCGTGACGCGCCCCGACGTCATCGTCGTCGGCGCCGGGCCTGCCGGCGCCGCCACCGCGATCTTCCTCGCCGAGCGCGGCCTCGGCGTGCTCGTCCTCGATCGCGCGACGTTCCCGCGCCCGAAGCTCTGCGGCGAGTACCTCAGTCCCGAAACGGCGCGCATCCTCGACCGGCTCGGCGCGCTGAAGGCGATCGACGCGGCCGGCGCCGCGCCGCTCCTCGGCATGCGGATCACGGCGCCCAACGGGACGGTGCTCCAGGGGCGCTACCGCGCGATCGGCGCCTGGCGACCGTACCGGGATCACGCCATGGCGCTCTCCCGCTCCGTGCTGGACGCGATCCTCGTCGACCGCCTGCGGGCACTGCCGGTGGAGCTTCGCGAAGGCGTCCGGGTGACCGATCTGGTGATCGAGGGTCGCCGGGTCACCGGCGTCGAGGTCGTCGACGATGCGGGCCGGCGCCGGACGATCGCCGCGCCGCTCGTGGTCGGCGCCGACGGTCGCGCGTCCCTGGTCGCCCACCGTCTCGGCTGTCGGCAGCGCCACCGGCTGCGCCGGATCGCGCTCGCGACGTACGTGACGGGGCTCGCCGATTGCCGCGACGTCGGCGAGATCTTCGTCGACCCGCCGGACTATGCGATCTTGAACCCGCTGGCGCCGGACCGCGTCAACTTGAGCCTGGTCGTCCCGCTGGAGGATGTCCGTCCCTGGCGTGGCCGGCTGGAGGCCTTCCTGGCGGCGCGAATCGAGCGGCTTCCGCACCTCGCGCGGCGGATCGCCGGCGCCGAGCGGGTGGCGCCGGTCGAGGCGATGGGCCCGCTGGCGTACCGGGTGGCGGCTCCACGCCACGGTGGGGTGGTGCTGGTGGGCGATGCCGCCGGCTTCTACGATCCGCTGACCGGGGAGGGGGTCTTCAGCGCGCTCCGGGGCGCCGAGCTGGCCGCGGCGACCGCGGCCCGGGCGGTCGGCCGCGGCGACGTCTCGCTCGCGGGGCTGGCGGAGTACCACCGGGCGCGCCGGTCGGTCTTCGCCGACAAGCAGCGATTCACCCAGGCGCTCCAGTTCGTCGTCCGTCACCGCCCGGTCGCCGACCTCACCGCTCGCCTGCTCGCGCGCCGCCCTGATCTGCTGGATCTGACGCTCGGCGTCGTCGGCGACTTCGTCCCGCCGCGGGCGCTCCTGTCCGGCCTCCTCGGCCGCTGAGCGCGCCCTGCCTCGTGAACACGCGTCGGAGCCTATTTCGCCTTGACAGAACGGCGGTTTAATTGTTAATCTGAAAGGACTTTTCCCAGCTCCAAGGCGGAGCCCCGGACACACGATGAGGAAGCTTGTCTATTTCTTTGGCGGCGGGCAGGCCGAAGGGTCGAGCCAGCTCCGCACTCTGCTCGGCGGCAAGGGCTGCGAACTGGCCGAGATGACGAACCTCGGCATCCGCGTCCCGCCCGGCTTCACGATCACCACCGAGGCCTGGGCGGAATACCTCCGCCAGGACCGGCGCGATCCCGAAGGCCTCTGGATCGAGGTCCAGGAGCACCTGGCGCGACTCGAGTCGCTCCTGGGGCTGCGCCTCGGCGATCCCGAGCATCCCCTCCTGGTCTCCGTGCGCTCGGGTGCTCGCGTATCCATGCCCGGGATGATGGAGACGGTCCTGAACCTCGGTCTCAACGACAAGACCGTGGAGGGGCTCGTCCAGCGCACCGGCAACGAGCGGTTCGCCTGGGACTGCTACCGGCGCTTCCTGGCGATGTTCGGCGACGTCGTGCTGGGGCTCGACCGCAAGGCGTTCGACGCGCTGCTCGACTCGGCCAAGGTCCGCACCCGGGCGCGGACCGACGCCGAGCTGACCGCCCCCGCGCTCCGCGGGCTCGTCTCCGCCTACAAGGGCCTCTACGAGGAGGCCGGGGAGCCCTTCCCCCAGGAGCCGAAGCTCCAGCTCAGCATGGCCGTCCACGCCGTCTTCGACTCGTGGTTCTCGAAGAAGGCCGAGGACTACCGGCGCATCCACGGGATCCCCAACGACTGGGGCACCGCGGTGACCGTGCAGACGATGGTGTTCGGGAACCTGGGCGAGACCTCGGGGACCGGCGTGGCCTTCACCCGGGACCCCTCGACCGGCGAGCGCCGGTTCTTCGGGGAGTTCCTGGTCAACGCGCAGGGCGAAGACGTGGTGGCCGGGGTCCGGACGCCCCAGCCCATCGCCGCGCTCCGTGATCGGATGCCCCAGGTGTACGCCGAGCTGGAAGGCACGTACCAGACGCTCGAGCGCCACTACCGGGACATGCTCGACATCGAGTTCACCGTGCAGGAGGGGACGCTCTACCTCCTCCAGACCCGCCCGGGGAAGCGGACGGCGGCCGCCGCCGTCCGGATCGCGGTCGAGATGGTGGAGGAGGGGCTCATCGATCGCGACAGGGCGTTACTCCGCGTGGATCCGGGGCAGCTCGATCGGCTGCTGCACCCGGTCTTCGACCCGAAAGCCAAGGCCCAGGCCATCGAGGAAGGGCGCCTCATCGCCAAGGGGTTACCCGCCGCCCCCGGTGCCGGTGTCGGGCGCGTGGTGTTCACCGCGGAAGACGCCGAAGAGCTGGCGGAGCGGGGGGAAAAGGCCATCCTGGTCCGGACCGAGACCTCGCCGGAGGACGTCGCCGGCATGTACGCCGCCGAGGGGATTCTCACGTCACGCGGGGGCCTGACCTCGCACGCCTCGGTGGTGGGGCGGGGCATGGGAAAGACGTGCGTCGTCGGCTGCGGGGCGATCACCGTGGACGAAGAGGCGATGGAGTTCCGGCGGGGTGACCTGCGCGTCCGACAGAACGACGTGATCTCGATCGACGGCGACACGGGCGAAGTGATCTTGCACGAGGTGGAAAAAAAGCCGTCGGAGATCGTGCAAGTCCTGATCGAAAAGAGCTTGACCGCCGACGGATCGGCGCTGTTCCAGTACTTCAACACCATCATGCAGTGGGCCGACGAGGGCCGGACGCTCGGCGTCCGGGCCAACGCCGACACGCCGGCCGACGCCGCGACCGCGCTGGCATTCGGCGCCCAGGGCATCGGGCTCTGCCGGACCGAGCACATGTTCTTCAAGCCCGAGCGCATCCCGATCGTCCAGGAGATGATCCTGGCCGGGGACCGCGAGGCGCGGCAGCAGGCGCTCGACAAGCTGCTCCCGATGCAGCGGGACGACTTCGTCGGGATCTTTCGGACCATGACCGGTCAGCCGGTCACCATCCGGCTCCTCGACCCTCCGCTCCACGAGTTCCTCCCGAAGGAGAAGGAGATCGGCAAGGACCTGGGCGCCGAGCGCGCCAAGCGGCGGAAGAACCGCAAGCGCATCGCCGAGCTGGAGATGGTCCTGGACAAGCTCCGGTCGCTCCAGGAAGCCAACCCGATGCTCGGGCACCGGGGATGCCGGCTGGGGATCACCTATCCCGAGATCTACGAGATGCAGGTCCGAGCGATCTTCGAGGCGGCCGCCATGCTCGCCAAGGAGGGCGTGGCGGTCGAACCCGAGGTGATGGTCCCGCTGACCGGGACGCTGGGGGAGATGCGCCTGACCAGGGAATTGGCCGAGCGGACCGCCGAAGCGGTCCTGTCGGAGGCCGACGTCCGGGTCGCCTACACCATCGGCACCATGATCGAGGTGCCACGGGCCGCGCTGGTCGCCGATCAGATCGCCCGGGAAGCGGTCTTCTTCTCTTTTGGGACGAACGACCTGACCCAGCTCACTTACGGCTACAGCCGGGACGACGTCGGGAAGTTCCTGCCCCTCTACCTGGACAAGGAGCTTCTCCCGCGCGACCCCTTCCGCGTCCTCGACCAGGAGGGGGTGGGCGAGCTGGTCAGAATCGGTATCGAGCGGGGACGGCGGACCCGGCCCGATCTCAAGGTCGGGATCTGCGGCGAGCATGGTGGCGAGCCGGCGTCGGTGGAGTTCTGCCACCGAGTCGGAATGACGTACGTGTCGTGCTCACCCTATCAGATTCCCACCGCCCGGCTGGCGGCCGCCCTGGCCCGCATCAAGGAGCGACGGCACGGCGATGGAGACTAGGGCGCTGAGCTTCGAGGGCGTGTATCCCCCGGTCCTGACTCCGTTCCGCGGCGACGAGGTGGCCTACGACAAGCTCGCCGCCAACCTGCAGCGGCTCCACCAGTACCCCCTGACCGGCTACGTGATGCTCGGGTCCACCGGCGAGTTCCCGCTGCTCTCCGAGAGCGAGAAGGAACGGGTGCTGGCCACCGCCCGCGAGGCGACCCCCCGCCCGCGGCTCGTCATCGCCGGGACCGGCGGCGAGTCCACGCCGGCGGCCATCCGGCTCTCCAGGCGGGCCGCCGACCTCGGCGCCGATGCCGTGCTCATCATCACCCCCAGCTACTACAAGGGCATGATGAAGCCTCCGGTGCTGATCCGGCACTACCGGGCGATCGCCGACGCCTGCCCGGTGCCGGTGTTCCTGTACAACTTCCCGGCCAACACGGGCATCAACCTGGAGCCGGACACGGTGGCCCGGCTCGCCGAGCATCCCAACATCCGCGGCATCAAGGACAGCTCCGGGAACGTTCCCCAGGCCGCCGAGACCATGCGGCTCACGCCGAAGACGTTCCAGGTCGTGGTGGGATCGCCCCTCGCGTTCCTGCCGGCGCTGGTGCTGGGGGCGGCCGGCGGCATCCTGGCGGTGGCCAACGTGGCGCCGCACGAGTGCTGCGAGATCTGGCGTCTCGCCCAGGCCGGCCAGTGGACGGACGCGCGGGAGATCGTGTACCGTATCAGCCCGCTGGCCACGGGCATCGGGGCGCGCTACGGGATCGGCGGGCTCAAGGCCGCGCTGGACCTCCTCGGCTATTATGGCGGGCCGACCCGGGGCCCGCTCCCGGTGCCGGACGGGGACGCGGTCGAAGAAATCAAGGAAATTCTGGCGACGGCAGGGCTCTTGTAGGGCCGCATCATCAACTCGCAGGCGGATGGATCAGGAGACGGTCGATGAAACTCTCAGGCGCACGGATTGTCCTCGAGTCGCTCAAGCGTGAAGGCGTAGACGTGGTGTTCGGCCTCCCCGGTGGGGCCGTGCTGCCGATCTACGACGCGCTCTACGACTTTCCCGGACCCCTGCGCCACGTCCTGGTCCGCCAGGAGGCCGCGGCCGGGCACGCCGCGGAGGGTTACGCGCGCGTCTCAGGCAAGGTCGGCGTGTGCATGGTGACCTCGGGGCCGGCGGCGACGAATCTGGTCACCGCGCTTCAGGACGCCTACATGGACTCCATGCCGATCGTCGCCTTCACCGGGCAGGTGCCGACCCACCTGATCGGCAACGACGCGTTTCAGGAGGCCGACAACGTCGGGATCACCCGGCCGTGCACCAAGCACAACTTCCTGGTGAAGGACCCCAAGGACATCGCGCCCACGATCAAGGAAGCCTTCTACATCGCCTCCACCGGCCGGCCGGGGCCCGTCCACGTCGACCTGCCCAAGGACATCCTGATCAAGCAGGCGGACTTCGACTACCCCGAGACCGTCCACCTCCGCTCCTACAACCCGACGTACGAGGGCCACCCCGGCCAGATCCGCAAGGCCGCCAAGGCGATCATGCGGGCCCGGCGGGCCGTCCTGTACGTCGGCGGCGGCGTGATCGCCTCCGACGCCGCTGCCGAGCTCATGGAGCTGGCCCAGCTCACGCGCATCCCGGTCACCACCACGGTCATGGCGATGGGCGCGTTCCCATCCGATCACCCGCTGTCGATGGGGATGCTCGGGATGCACGGCGGCTACGCGCCCAACATGGCGGTCTACAACTCGGATCTCCTGATCGCGGTGGGGGCTCGCTTCGACGACCGGGTCACCGGCAAGGTGGAGTTCTTCGCACCGCAGGCCGAGATCATCCACATCGACATCGACCCCTCGTCGATCTCCAAGAACATCAAGGTGCACATCCCGATCGTGGGGGATGCCCGCCGGGTGCTGGCCAAGCTCAAGGGATTCCTGCTCGAGGAGGGCGCGGGCGACCCACCGGCCGCCACCCGGGAGGCGCGCGACTCGTGGCTCCGCCAGGTCCTCCAGTGGCAGACGAAGCACCCCTTCCGGTACGACTGGGACGACGAGTTGATCAAGCCCCAGTACGTGATCGAGGAAGTCTCGAACCTCACGCGGGGGGAGGCCATCATCGTCACCGGGGTCGGGCAGCACCAGATGTGGGCCGCCCAGCACTACCGCTTCCGGCATCCGCGCCACTGGCTCACCTCGGGCGGCCTCGGCACCATGGGGTACGGCCTGCCGGCCGCCATGGGCGCCCAGGTCGGACGGCCCGATCGGCTGGTGGTCCTGATCGACGGGGACGGCAGCTTCGTCATGAACTCGCAGGAGCTGGCGACGATCGTGGAGAACCAGTTGCCGATCAAGACCGTGATCATCAACAACGGCGGTCACGGCATGGTGCGCCAGTGGCAGGACGTCATTTACGGGGGCCGCTTCTGCTCGATCGACCTCTCGGCCAGCCCGGACTTCGTGAAGCTGGCCGAGGCTTACGGGGCGGTGGGGATCCGCGCCATCAAGCCGAACGAAGTCGTGCCGGCGCTCGAAAAGGCGTTCGCCACGCCGGGCCCCGTGGTGGTGGACGTGATGGTCGACAAGGACGAGTACTGCTTCCCGATGGTGCCGGCCGGCGGGGCCAACAAGGACATGCTCCTCGAAAAGCCGAACAAGGAAGTGAAGGCCAAGGCCGCCAAGTCGCAAACCGGCTTTTAGACTCGGAGGGGGGCTCCGCCCCCCTTCCGACGGAAGGAAGGAACGGACGCGTGCAGAACGGGCAAGGGGCGAGGAAGCACACGATCGCGGTCCTGGTCGAGAACAAGTTCGGGGTGCTGTCCCGGGTGGCCGGGCTCTTCAGCGCCCGCGGCTACAACATCGAGTCCCTGTCGGTGGGGGAGACGCTGGACCCGACCGTGTCACGCATGACCCTGGTGGTCCGGGGGGACGAGTTCGTCATCGAGCAGGTCGTCAAGCAGCTTCACAAGCTGGTCGACGTGATCAAGGTGATCGACCTGACGAAGGAGAACCACGTCGAGCGGGAGCTGGTGCTGATGCGGGTGAACGCGGAGCCCCAGCACCGGACGGAGATCCTGCGGACGGCGGACATCTTCCGGGCCAAGGTGGTGGACGTCACGCCGACGACCTTCACCCTGGAGGTGACCGGCGACGAGTCGAAGCTGGACGCCATCATCGAGCTGCTCCGGCCGGTGGGCATCCAGGAGCTCGTGCGGACGGGGAAGGTGGCGATCGCCCGTGGCTCGAAGACGGCGCGGCGCCGCCCCGAGGAGCGGCTGGGCAAGGGGCCGGACGCCGAACGGCGGCGCCGGGAGCTCACGAATCAACTGGACGAGCAGAGCCGCGACCCGCGCGTCGTGGGCTTCGCCGATTAGCCGAGGGAGGAGTCGGGGGCATGCCGGCCAAGATCTACTACGACCAGGACGCGGATCTCTCGCTGCTGAAGGGGAAGAAGGTGGCCGTCATCGGCTACGGAAGCCAGGGCCACGCCCATGCGCTGAACCTCAAGGACTCGGGACAGGACGTCGTGGTCGGGCTCTACAAAGGCTCGCGGAGCTGGGCCAAGGCCGAGAAGGACGGACTCCGGGTGGCGACCGTGGCCGAGGCCGCCCAGCTGGGCGACGTCGTCATGATCCTGCTTCCTGACCAGGCCCACCGGGCCACGTTCGAGGAGTCGATCCGGGGCGCCCTGACCAGGGGCAAGACCCTCATGGTCGCCCACGGCTTCTCGATTCACTTCAACCAGGTGGTGCCGCCGCCCGACGTGGACGTCTCCATGATCGCCCCCAAGGCGCCGGGACACGTCATGCGGGATCTCTTCACCCAGGGTCCGGGGGTGCCGGCCCTGCTGGCGGTCCAGCAAGACGTCTCGGGCAAAGCCCGCGACACCGCCCTGGCGTACGCCAGGGGGGTCGGCTGCACGCGGGCGGGCGTGATCGAGACGACCTTCAAGGAAGAGACGGAGACCGACCTCTTCGGCGAGCAGACCGTGCTCTGCGGGGGGATCTCGGCGCTCATCAAGGCGGGCTTCGAGGCGCTGGTGGAGGCGGGGTATCAGCCGGAAGTCGCCTACTTCGAGTGCATGCACGAGATGAAGCTCATCGTGGATCTCTTCTATCAGGGCGGCCTCGCCTACATGCGCTACTCGGTGTCCGATACCGCCGAGTACGGCGACTACACGCGCGGCCCGCGCATCGTGAGCGACGCGACCCGGGCCGAGATGCGCAAGATCCTGCGCGAGATCCAGTCCGGCCAGTTCGCCCGCGAGTGGGTGCTGGAAAACCAGGCCAACCGCGCCGGCTTCCTGGCCATGCGTCGGGTCGAGGCCGATCACCCGATCGAGGAGGTCGGCAAGCGGCTCCGTGGGATGATGAGCTGGATCAAGCCACCGCGGATGTAGGAGGCGCGTAGAGCTGGATGAGCAGGGCTGAGCGGAACGTCGAGGCGGCACCGGCCGCCGGGCCGGTGGCCGCGGGCGCTTCGGGCGCCCGGTCCCCACGACGACGCCTGGTGCCGATCGCCTCCGAGGGGTGGCCGTTCATCCTGGTCCCGCTGGTGGTGGCGCTCAGCCTGGCCTGGCTCGGATGGGTCAAGGTCGGGTTGCTCCCGTTCCTGGTGGCGGCCTTCATGGCGTACTTCTTCCGCGACCCCGAGCGGACGGCGCCGGCGATGGCGGGAGCGGTCCTGGCGCCGGCCGACGGGCGAGTCGTGAGCGTGGAGAGGAACGTCACCGACCCGTTCGTCGGGCCGGCCATCCAGGTCTCGATCTTCCTGTCGCCGCTCGACGTGCACGTGAACCGGGCCGCCATCGGGGGGCAGGTGGTGAGCGTCGAGCATCGGCCGGGAGAGTTCGTGCCGGCCTACAAGCCCGAGGCCTCGGCGCGGAACGAGCAGACCTCGCTGGCCGTCGAGGGCGAGCGGGGCCGGGTGGTGATGCGGCAGGTCGCCGGGGTCCTGGCGCGACGGATCGTCTGCCGCGTCCGGCCCGGGGAGATGCTGCAGGCGGGAGAACGATTCGGGATGATCAAGTTCGGGTCGCGGATGGACGTGCTGATGCCGGCGGCGGCGCGCGTGACCGCGCGCGTCGGTGACCGGGTGCGAGCCGGGGAATCGGTTCTGGGGGTGTTTCCATGAAGCGGCGGGCGGGTTCACTCAGGCGGCGGCGCTGGTCAGAGCTGCGCGAGCGGCGGCGGCAGACGGTCTTTCTCCTGCCCGGTCTCCTGACCACCGGCAACCTGCTGGGCGGGTTCTACGCGATCGTGCTCACCTTCGAGCAGAGCTATCAGTGGGCGGCCGTCGCGCTGTTCGGCGCCATGGTCATGGACATCCTAGACGGCAAGGTGGCCCGGCTGACCCGGACGACCACCCAGTTCGGCCTCGAGTACGACTCGCTGGCCGACGTGGTCTCGTTCGGGGTGGCGCCGGCCGTGCTCCTCTACTCCTGGGCGCTGGCCCAGCTCGGCCAATTCAGCGCGGGGGCCGGACGTATCGGCGCCGGGGCGGCCTTCCTCTACCTGCTCTGCGCGGCTCTGCGGCTGGCGCGGTTCAACGTCCTCACCGGGGTGACCGACCGCCGCTATTTCATCGGGCTCCCCAGTCCGGGCGGCGCCGCCGTGGTGGCCTCCATGGTCCTCTTCTTCGGGCCCGTGACGTTCAGCCGGGCGGAGCTCTTCGCCCTGGCCTGCGCCACGTACTTGCTGGCGTTTCTGATGATCTCGAACATCCGGTACTACTCGTTCAAGCAGCTCGACTTCGCCAAGCGCCACCCCTTTGGGGTGCTGCTGGTGGCGGCGCTCGGAATCCTCATCGTCATCGCCTTTCGCGAGACGTTCCCGTTCGTGGCGTTCGGCGTCTACGCGCTGTCGGGCCCGGTACGGCGGCTGCTCCTCCGCAAGCGCGAGCCGGCGCCGCCGCGGGTGCTGCGGGAGACGCCCCCGGCGCCCGGCCCGGACCATCCGGCGTGACCATCACGACCAGAGGAGATTCGGCAATGGCGGAAGATCGCGTCATCATCTTCGACACCACGCTTCGTGACGGCGAGCAGTCCCCGGGGTTCTCGATGAACGTCGTCGAAAAGCTCGAGATGGCCCGGCAACTGGCGCGGCTGAACGTGGACGTCATCGAGGCGGGGTTCCCGATCTCCTCGGAGGAGGACTTCGAAGCGGTCCGGGAGGTGGCCAAGACCGTCGGGCAGCTCGACAGCCCGCCCAGCATCTGCGGCCTCTCGCGGGTGGGCCTGGGCGACATCGACCGGTGCTGGGAGGCGGTCAAGTACGCCAGGAAACCCCGCATCCACACCTTCGTGGCCACCTCCGACATTCACCTGAAGTACAAACTCCGCAAGTCGCGGGCCGAGGTGCTGAAGGCCTCCATCGAGGCGGTCCGGCACGCCCGCGGCTACTGCGAGGACGTCGAGTTCTCGCCGGAGGACGCCTCCCGCTCGGACTTCGACTACATGTGCGAGGTGCTGGAGGCCGTGATCGACGCCGGCGCCCGGACCATCAACATCCCGGACACCGTCGGCTACGCCATGCCGGAAGAATGGGCGGACCGGATCGGCCGCATCCGGGAGCGGGTCAAGAACAGCCAGCGGGCCACCCTGTCCGTGCATTGCCACAACGACCTCGGCCAGGCGGTGGCCAACTCCCTGATGGCGATCCAGCGCGGCGCCCGCCAGGTGGAGTGCACCATCAACGGCATCGGCGAGCGGGCCGGCAACGCGTCTCTCGAGGAGATCGTGATGGCGCTGCGGACCCGCAAGGACTTCTTCAACGCCGACACCGGGGTCCGGACCGAGGAGATCTACCGGACGTCGAGGCTCCTCTCTCACATCACCGGCATCCACGTCCAGCCCAACAAGGCCATCGTGGGCGAGAATGCCTTCGCCCACGAGGCGGGCATTCACCAGGACGGCGTGCTCAAGGAGAAGCTCACCTACGAGATCATGCGCCCGCAGGACATCGGGCGGCCGTCGAACAAGCTCGTCCTCGGCAAGCACTCGGGGCGCCACGCCTTCAAGATCCGCCTCCGGGACCTCGGGGTCGACCTCGACGGGCCGGAGCTCGACAAGGCGTTCAGGCGGTTCAAGGATCTGGCCGACAAGAAGAAGGAGGTCTACGACGAGGACCTCCTGGCGATCGTCAACGAGGAGATGGCCCAGATCCCGGAGACCTACGGCCTCGACTACCTCCACTTCATGTCGGGGACCGGACTCATTCCCTCGGCGACGGTCCGGCTCCGGCGCGAGGACCAGATGTTCCAGGACTCGGGAACCGGGGACGGCCCGGTGGAAGCGGTCTACGCCGCCATCGATGCGATCACCGGCATCAAGGGCCGGCTGCTCGATTACAACCTGCGCGCGGTGACCCAGGGACGCGACGCGATGGGCGAGGTGACGGTCAAGGTCGACGTTGACGGGACGGTCGTGGTCGGCAAGGGCTCCTCCACCGACGTCATCGAGGCCAGCGCCCGCGCCTACCTGAACGCGGTCAATCGGCTGGTGCGGCCGGTGGCGAAGCCGCAGGTGACCGAGGTCGGGCCCTAGGTCTGGGAGGGGGCCTCGACGGCCCCCTCCCACACCCGCCCCCGGGGAAGGTTGCGGCGGCGAAGCCGCCGCTCGGAGCGGACCACCATGAGCCCGGCGGTGCGGCGACACTGCGCCGCGGTTAATCCGCCAGGGCCAATTGGGGAAGAACGGGTCGAGGGCGATGCTGGGTTGCGAGG
>DASYQW010000228.1 GCA_036005065.1 Candidatus Methylomirabilota bacterium
TCGATCGTGTACTCGGTGTAGTTGTAGATCTCCAGCGGCAGCGTCATCAGGCCGGGCCCGGTCAGGAACAGCGACACGGTGAACTCGTCGAACGAGATGATCAGCGAGAACGTCGCGCCGGCGATCAGGCCCGGCCGGATCAGCGGAAGCGTCACGTGCCAGAACGTCCGCCAGCGGTTGGCCCCCAGGATCTGGGCGGACTCCTCGAGCTGCCGGTTCACCCCGTGAAGGGTCGCCGACACGGTCCGCAGCACGTAGGGCAGGGCGATGACGACGTGGGCGAGGATCAGGCCGAGCGTCGTCCGGGTGAGCCGGAGCGGGTTCAGCACCATGAGCATGGCCACACCATACACGATCGCCGGGAAGACCAGGGGCGCGACGAAGAGGAGCTCCAGCACCGGCCGGCCGGGAAAGGGGTGCCGCACGAAGCCGAACGCGGCCAGGGTCCCGGCGACCAGGGCGATGGTGGTGGCGACGACGGCGACGACGAGGCTCACGGAGAAGGCCCGCAGGAACTCGGGATGGTCCACGACGTTCTTGAACCACTTGAGCGAGAGGCCGTGGGGCGGAAAGGCCAGCGTGACGGTCGAGCCGAAGGCGGCCGGGATCACCACCAGGATCGGCAGGGCGAGGAAGAAGAGGAGGCCCGCCACGTACCAGCCCAGGATCCGCTCTGCCCGCCGGCGCCGGGCCGTGTCGCCCGCCATCGCTGCCCGCTCAGCGCCGGCCGATCCGCCGGACCAGCGCGAAATAGACCACCAGGATAGCCAGGGTCGCGGCGACCAGGATCATGGCGGCGGCCGCCCCGAAGGGCCAATCGATGATCACCAGGATCTGGTCGTAGATCGTCGTGGAGAAGAGCAGGACCTTCCCGCGGCCGAGCCACCACGGGGTGATGTAGGCGCCGATGGTGAGGCAGAACACCAGGATGGACCCCGCCGCGATCCCCTGGATCGAGAGCGGGAGGGTGACACGCCAGAAGGTCCGGGCGGGATTGGCGCCGAGGATCGCGGCCGACTCCTCGAGGGCCGGGTCGATCTTCCCCAGCACGCTGGCGATCGACAGGATCATGAACGGCAGCAGCACGTGAACCATGCCCACCGTGACCGCCCAGACGCTGTTCATGAGCGGAACGGCCTCGCGGGTGAGGCCCAGGCCCCGCAGGAGCTGGTTCACGAGCCCCTCGTTGCCCAGGATGATCGTCCAGCCGATCGTCCGCACGACGATCGAGACGAGCAGCGGCGAGATCACGCCGATGAAGATCCAGTGCTTCAGGCGCGACCGCGACCGCACGAAATAGTACGCCACCGGGTAGCCGATCACGATCGTGAGCGCCGTCACCATGAGGGCGAGCGTGAAGGTGGTCTGGGTCACGCGCAGGAAGTACGGGTCGGTCACGAACTTGGCGTAGTGCTCGGCCGTGTAGCCGTAGGCCCCGGGAAAGCGCGTCCGGACCGACAGGCTCGCCATGTTGGCGAGCGGGTAGACGAAGAGCACGGTGAGCAGGGCCCCGGCTGGAGCCAAGAGGAGGCCGACGCCGAGCCGCCGCCATCTCCGCGACGGGGCTGCTCCGCGCTTCACGCGTCCCCCAGGAGGGGTCGTCTGAGGGCGCCCGTTCACGCGCGTACCCTCGCTCCCGCAAAGGAAAAATGGCTGGTAGCGCTATGACTAGCATCCGCCCCGGGGAGTGTCAAGCCGCCGGGCCCGAGCAGCCCCGGCCCGGATTAAGTTTGGCCGCTCCGGGAGAGCCCTTGTAGAATACCCCCTAACTCACGGCAGTCCCGGCACCCGAGGCTCCCGGTCGCTGGCGCCGAGGGAGACCGGAAACGCTGGAACGGTCAGCGAAAGGACGGCGTGATGGGCAAGCCGCGGCAGCTCGTGTTGGCGACCGTCATCGGGGCGGCGCTCCTTGGCGGCGGGCCGTGGCCGTCGGAAGCCGCCGATACGATCCTCCTGCGTACGGGAGAGATCGCCGCCGGGGACCTCGACGACGCCGACCTGACGCTGCAAACGCCGCAGGGTCCCTTCCGCGTCACTCGCGACACGAGCTGGCGGGTGATTCTGAACCTGGGCACGACCGGCGATTCGGTCCTGCTCCGGAACGGGAATCGCCTGTCGGGCATCGTCGACCGCGGGCGCTATACCCTGCGCGTGTCCGGAGACCAGACGCGGACCTTCGACCGGAGCGAGATCGGCGCGATCACGCTGGGCGCGGCGGGCGCCCCGTCGGGCCGGACGGCCGACACGCTCATTCTCCGGAACGGCGACTCGATCTACGGCGATCTCACGGCCACGGAATTCGCCCTCGCCGCGCCGTCGGGGACGTATCGCTTCCAGCGCGACACCGTGTGGCGGATCTTCCTCGGCTCGGCCGCCGGGGACGCGTTGTACCTCGCCAACGGCGACCGGCTCTCGGGCATCGTCGATCAGCCGAGCTACGCGGTCCGTACCCCCGACGGCCAGGTCATGGAATTCGGTCGCGACGTGGTGAAGGAGGTCATGCTCCGGTCCCCCGAACGGCCGGGCGCGGCGGCCGGTCCGGGGCCCGGAGCGGTCGGTCCGGGGGCGCCGTCGGGCCCGGTGACGCCCTCGGGCCCGGTGGCGGTCGCGCCGCCGACCGCCGCGGTGCCGCCGACACCGGTGCCGGCCGCACTCCGCGCCGTGCTGCGCGACCTCCAGTTCGAGTTCGACCGCTGGGACCTCACCTCCGAATCGCGCAAGACGCTCGAGGACGTTGCGACGGGGATGAAGGCCTATCCCGCTCTCCGCCTGCTCATCGAAGGCCACGCGGACGAGCGCGGGACCGCGGAGTACAACCTCGCGCTCGGCGCGCGCCGGGCCCAGACCGCCCGGGACTACCTGGTCACCCTCGGGATCGAGCCGGGCCGCCTGGACATGATCTCCTACGGCGAGGAGAAGCCGCTCGATCCCGGACACAACGAGCTCGCCTGGTCACTGAACCGCCGGGCGCACTTCGTGGTGAAAGCCCAATGAGGGTGGCCGGAGGGCACACCGGGCTGGCGCTCGCCCTGGTGCTCGCCTCGGGGATGGCGGCCGACGCCGCCACCACGGCGGGGTCTCGGGTCGGGACCTTCGCCACTTACCGCTGGTCCTCCAGCGTGAAGGAGGCGGTCCCCGTCTTGATCCGGCAGTCGGCGCCCGGCGGGCAGGTCTCGTGGTCGATCGCCGAGGAATCCACGACGCCGCCGCCGATCTTCGTGACCTACGCCGTCGTCCGAGGGGATGCCAAGACCTACACCCTCCAGATCGTGACCCGGGGCGAGGTCGAAGGACGGCCCCTGTCGGTGACCCAGGTCACGGTAGACCGGAGCTCCGGCAAGGCCGTGCGGAGCGTGATCCAGCGCGCCAAGGGCGTCATCGCGACGCCGGAGTCGGGGCTCCGCCCGTTCCGCGAGGCCGCCGTGCCCGGGGGTCCGCGCGAGGACGTCACGGTGCCGGCGGGACGGTTCACCGCCGTTCGCGGCGCCGCCCAGGGAGCCGACGTCTGGGTATCGGATCGCGTGCCGGCGCTGGGACTCGTCAAGGCGGTGTGGCCCCAGGGGACACTCGAGCTGGTGCGGAGCGGCGACACCGGGGCGAAGGACCTCCTGAGGCCGGCCACCAGCTGAGAGGAGCGAGCGATGCGCGCGAGTCGCCTGATCGGCATCGGCCTCGTGGTGGCCGCCGCGGGAGCGGGGACGACCCTGCCGGCTTCGGCTGACACCGTGATCCTGCGGAACGGGGACCTCGTCTCGGGTGAGCTCGAGGTAACGGAGATCCAGGTGGCCACCCAGGGCGGCCCCGTGCGGGCCGAGCCGCGCGACGTCGCCGGCGTGACGTTCGGTATGTTGTCGGGCGGCGACCACGTGAAGTTCCGCACCGGCAGCGGTGTCACCGGGCTCGTGGACCAGCCCGCCTACACGCTGCGCCTGCCCTCGGGTCAGACCCTCGTCATCGGGCGCGCGCAGGTCCTGCAGCTTTTCTTCGCCCCCCGCTGACGGTCGCACCGGCGCCCGCCACGCCGCCGCTCTCCCGCGGCCGGCGACCTCCAGACCGAGCAGTCCTTCGCGCCGGGCGCCAGCCCCGAACTGAGCCGGAGGCGTTGAGCTAGGTCATTTCGGGGGGTCTCGGAAGACCCCCCCGATGCCCCCCTCGTGGCGGCGGCGAAGCCGCCGCTCGGAGCACTTCTCGATGCACCACGCACTCGGTGGTCGGGCGCCGGGTCGGATTACTCCGACACCCTCTACCTGCGGCGAGCGCGGCGCGATTACTCGGACGGGCAGCTAGGCATCGGGGCCGGCCGGCGGCGGTCAAGTCGCTGCGCGATGGACCGCCAGTGGTTTGACCGCACTCGTGGCCTGGGCTAGGCTCTAGCGGAGCCATGGCTGACCCCCAGCGCCTGCAGAAGCTCGCCAGGGCCCCGGAGGGCGCGATCCGGCTGGCCGAGGCCGCGCTCTGGATCGCCACCGGAGAGTATCCGGACCTCGACATCGCGGCCTGGCTGAGGATTCTCGACGCCCTGGGGCGCCGGGCGGCCGAGCGGGTGACGTCCGGGATGCCTGCGGGGGCGAGCGCGGCGGCTCTCAATGCCTTCCTCTTCGAAGAGGAGGGGTTTCGCGGGAATGCCGAGGACTACCACGACCCGCGAAACAGCTTCCTGAATGACGTGCTGGAGCGCCGGCTCGGCATCCCGATCACGCTCTCGGTCGTCTACATCGAGGTGGCCGCCGCCGCCGGCCTCACGGTTCGCGGCATCGGGCTCCCGGGCCACTTCGTCGTCCGCCTGGAGCACCAGGGGGAGGCGAAGCTCCTCGATCCCTTCCACCGGGGGCGATCGCTCACTCACGCGGACTGTCACGCTCTCGTCCAGCGTGTCTCCGGCGCCGGCGTCCCGTTCGACCCGGGCTATCTCCGGCCGGTGACGACCCGGGAGATCGTGGTCCGGATGTTCCGCAACCTGAAGGGCATCTATCTCGCGCGGGGTGACTGGGCGCGGGCCCTGCGGGCGGTCGAGCCGATCTGCCTGCTGGCGCCGGAGGCCCTGGCCGAGCGGCGGGACCGCGGCACCATCCACGCCAAGCTCGGCGAATCGCGGGCCGCGATCCGCGACTGGGAGGCATACCTCCAGGGCGAGCCCGGGGCCTCCGACGCGGAACAGGTTCGCCAGAACCTCCGGGCCCTCCGCCAGGCCCTGGCCGTCCTGAACTGAGGGGGCCGGGTGAGCTGATGGCATCCATCGGTGTCCTGATGCTCGACACGCACTTCCCGCGCATCCCCGGCGACCTCGGCCACCCGGGCACGTTCGAGTTCCCCGTCCGCTACCACCGGGTTCCCGCGGCCACGCCCGAGCGCGTGGTACGCGTGGGCGATCCGGCGCTTCTCGACCTGTTCGCCGACGCCGCCCGGGCGCTGGAGCGCGAGGGCGTCGGCGCGATCACCACGACCTGCGGGTTCCTGGCCCGATTCCAGGCCGACCTGGCGGCGGCGGTCCGCGTTCCGATCGTCACCTCGAGCCTGCTGCTCGTCCCGCTCGTCGCGCGCATGCTGGCCCCCGGCCGCGCAGTGGGACTGCTCACCATCGACGCCGGCGCCCTCGGCCCGGCGCATCTCCGGGGGGCGGGGATCGGCCCCGACTTGCCGGTGGCGGTCGCCGGGCTCGAGAAGCAGGGGGCGGCGACGTTCGCCCGGAGCATCCTCGAGGACGAGCGCACGCTCGACGTCGAGGCGGCGCGCGCCGAGCACCGCGCGGCCGCCCGCCGGCTGATCGGCGAGCATCCGGAGGTCGGCGCGCTGGTCCTGGAATGCGCGAACATGCCGCCCTACCGGCTCGACGTCCAGGTCGTCACCGGGCTTCCCGTCTTCGACATCACCGACCTCGTCCGGCTCGTCCAGGCGAGCCTCCGGCCGGCCCCGGCCGGAGGCGGGAGCGGCGGGCCGTTACCTCGATGACGTCCAGCGAGGTCTTCCGCCCGCGCGGCCCGCGCAACCCGGAAGACGACGCCATCTTCCGGGCCCGCCGGCGCGAGTCCCGCCTGCGCCAGGAAGTGCTCGTCCGCGTCTCGATCTGCGTCCTGATCCTGGCCTACAACGAGATCCTCGGCACGACGGCCGGGGCCGGACCCAACGCGGTCATCCGGACGACGACGCTCCTCGGGCTCGCCCTCAACGGGCCGTACTATCTGGCCGCGCGCACCGGGCGATGGTCGCGCATCCAGGCCCATGGCCGGATGCTCGTCGACGTCACGCTGCTCACCGTCGGTCTCTTCGCGGCCGGCGGCCTCGCCGCCGCGCCCTACGTCTCCGTGTACGCGATCGTCCCCGTCTACGCGGGGATCGTCCTGTCGACGGCCGCCTGCATCGCCGCCACCCTCGCCGCCACCGCGGGCTACCTGGCGATCGCCTTGCTGCAGCAGGCCGGGTGGCTGCCGGTGACGGCGCGTCCGGCGTCGAACGCCTGGGAGGTGGCGGCCTTCAATCTCCTGGTCCTCAACGTGGTCGGCGGGCTCACGGCGACCCTGTGCGAGGCGTATCGCCGCAGCCGCCGGCGCCTCGCCGTCCTCTACCAGGACCTCGAGCGGGCCTACGACGAGACGTCCCGGCTCAACTCCGAGATGCAGCGGACCGCCCGGCTCCACGTGCTGGGCGAGGTGGTGGCCGGCGTCACCCACGAGATCGGCAACGCCCTCCAGGGCGCCCTGCTCCCGATCGACCTCGTGCGCGCGAAGGTGAGCGAGGCCGTGCCCGGCGTGCTGCGGCACCTCGATCAGATCGAGTACGGCTGCACGACCGCCATCCGCATCGTCCGAAACGTGCTCCAGACGGCCCGCCAGAGCTCGGAGGAGACGGTGCCCGTGTCGCTGGCCGATGTCGCTCGGCGCACGATCGAGCTGAAAGGCTACGACATCCGCCGGGACGGGATCGCCATCCAGCTCGATTTCCCCCACGAGTTCCCTCAGATCATGGGGCCGCCGCTCCGCCTCCAGCAGGTGTTCCTGAACCTCGTCACCAACGCCCAGCACGCCCTCCGCGACGGGAGTCGGACGCGCACCATCGAGATCGTCGGCTCCACCGACTTCGACCGCGCCATCGTCGAGGTGCGGGACACCGGCCCCGGCATTCCACCCGAGATCTTGCCGCGCCTCTTCGAGCCCTTCTACACGACCAAAGTCCAGGGAACGGGACTCGGCCTGGCGATCTCGGTGGACATCATCCGGGGACTCGGGGGCGAGCTCACGGCCCGGAACCGCCCCGAGGGCGGCGCGATCTTCCGGATGAGCCTCCCGGTGGCTCCGCCGGCCGCAGCGGTCGTCGACGAGCGCAAGACGTGAGGGCAGCCCTGGCCGCGCTGGTCGTCAGCGGCGCGGTCGTGACGATGGCGGGGCCGCTGGCCGCGCAGGAGATCTACCAGGCGGTGGTCCTCGACCTCACCGACCTCGAGGTCCACGTGATCGTCGCGCGCACCCGAGGCGACGAGCAGATCCAGTGCTTCCTCCGCGACACCGCCGGCCGGGTCCGCCTGGTGGGCGCTCGGCCGGTGTCGGCCGGGCTCGGGTCAGGCGGCACCACGATTCTCACGGTTCCCCTCCCCCTCCTCGGGCCCGGGGAAACCGAGTTCGCGGTCACCCTGGTCCGCTCTGACCGCGAGCTCGACCGGACGGCGTGGCAGCCCATCTTTCGGGGAGCGACTCGCGGCGCCACGCCGTGAGGACGCCCTCGACGGCGTGAGCCGGCCGCGGCCGGTGCGCGCGCTCCGCCTTCATGCCCCCGCACCCGTCGAGGCGGGTCCCCTGCGCCTCGAGGAGATCGCTGCCCCCACGCCCGGCCCCGCCGCGATCCGGCTGGCCATCCGGGCCTGCGGTCTCTGCCACACCGACCTTCACATCGTCGAGGGCGAGGTCGCGCCGCGACGGCGCCCGCTCGTTCCCGGCCATCAGGTCGTGGGCGTGGTCGACGCCGTCGGGCCGAGTGCCCGGCGCTTCCGCGTCGGCGACCGGGTCGGCGTTGCCTGGCTCCACTGGACCTGCGGGGCCTGCCCCGCTTGCCGGCGCGGCGACGAGAACCTGTGTCCCGAGGCGCGCTTCACCGGATTCGACGTCGACGGCGGCTACGCGGAGACCATGGTGGTCCCGGAAGCGTTCGCCTATCCGCTGCCGGCCGCGCTCGACGACGCGACGGCTGCGCCCCTCTTGTGTGCGGGGATCATCGGCTACCGGGCCCTGCGCGTCGCCGGCGTCCGCCCCGGGGAGCGGCTCGGGCTCTTCGGCTTCGGGGCCTCTGCCCACCTGGCGCTCCAGGTGGCGCGCTACTGGGGCTGCGAGGTCGTCGTGGTCACGCGGAGCCCCGCGCATCGAGCCCTGGCTGTCCAGCTCGGCGCGGCGTGGGCGGGCCCCGCCGGAGATCCGGCGCCAGCGCCCCTCGACCGCGCGGTGCTCTTCGCGCCGGCCGGCTCGCTCATTCCGGACGCCCTGGCGTGCCTCCGCCCCGGTGGGACGGCGGCGGTGGCGGCGATCTATCTGGATCGGGTGCCGGAGTTCGACTACGGGCTCCTGTACGGAGAGCGCGTGGTGCGCAGCGTGACGGCCAGCACCCGCCAGGACGGCGAGGAGCTGCTGGCCCTGGCCGGGACGATCCCGCTTCGGCCCCAGGTGGAGGTGTTTCCCCTCTCCACCGCCAATGCGGCGCTGGCCGCCCTCAAGGCGAGCCGCCTCCGCGCCGCCGGCGTCCTCGTCCCCGACTGATCATGGGAGGGGGCCTCGACGGCCCCCTCCCAGACCCTCCCCCGGGAAGGTTGCGCGGGCAAGCCCGCGCTCGGAGTGGAACACCGACCCGTGGCGACCGGGCGAGGCGTTGGCGCGCGACTACTCGGACAGCCTCCTAGCCGACGAAGCGCCGGAGGTTCTTCAGGTAGTAGCCCATCGCGAGGGTGATCAGCGCCGCCACGACGGCGATGACGAGGTTCTCGAGCTCGCCGGTCCGGCGGTAGGCGGCCAGCTCCCAGGCCGTGAAGAAGATGCCGAAGACGATCGCGGTCCCGATCAGCACCCGGTGCGCGATGATCAGCACGACCAGCCCCCCGGCGGCGCCGGCGACGGTCGAGGACGACGGGATGCGAAGGTTAGCGGCACGGCGTTAGATGGCCCAGCCGCCGTCGACACAGAGGACATGCCCCGTGATGTAGTTCGACGCCGGCGACGCCAAGAAGGCGACCGCCTCGGCCACGTCCAGGGGCTGACCCATTCGGGGAATGGGGAGCGCTTCCACGGGATACGCGTAGCCGCGCGTCATCTCGCTGTCCACGGCGCCCGGCGCTACCGCGTTCACGTAGATGCCGGCCTGCCCGACGTCCTTGGCCACCCACTTGGTCAGCGCGATGACGCCCCCCTTGGCGGCCGCGTAGGCCGGCCCCGAACGCCCGCGACGGGTCTCGGCGGACTCGCGGGCCCGGGAGACGGCGCCCCCGATGAGCCCGGAGATCGAGGCGATGGTGACGATCTTCCCGTATCCCTGGGCGCGCATGACGGGAACCGCCGCCTGGATGGCGAGGAAGGTGCCCTTGAGGACGACGTCGACCACGCGGTCCCAGGTGGGTTCGGTGGTCTCCTCCAGAAGGTCGCGATGAAGGATGCCCGCCGCGGTGACGAGGATGTCGAGCCGCCCGAGTTGCCCCGCCACCTGCTCCACCGCCCCGCGCACGTCGTCTCCGACCGTGACGTCGAGGGTCACCCCGAGCCCCCGCCGGCCATGCTTCCGGATAGCGCCCAGCGTCTCGTCGGGGCGAAGCAGGTCGGCGACCGCCACGTCGGCGCCGTCCCGCGCCAGCGCCACTGCGCAGGCCTGGCCGATCCCGCGGGCGGCGCCGGTGACCAGGGCGACCTGCCCTCCGAGGTCCGCCCGCTCGCTGCCCCGCATCACCCTCCTGGGCGCGGTCGCGGCTGGCCGGGCTACGGGACCGGCCGCGGCGTCGGCCGCGCCTCCTCGAGGCGCTTCAGCATGCGAGTGGCGGTGCCCTCGATGAACAGGCGGAAATCGTCGGGCCCCAGCGCCTCGAGCGCCTTCGTGGTCCCGAACTCCTTGGCGCAGGCGGCCGCGCTCGTATTGTAGATGAGATAGCGCACGCCGTACCGCTCGGAGTAGGAGGCGAACATCCGGCGCTCGAACTCGCGGTCGGGCCGGAGCAGATACGGGTTGTACCACGGCTCCTTCGAGAGCTTCCCCCAATCTTCCTTGGGCCCGGCGCCCGGCTGCACGGTGAACTCGCCCTCCTCGAGGACGGCCAGCGCCTCGTCGGTGGCCAGGACCTGCTCGAACGGAGAGTGCGGATCCCGCCGGAGCAGGACGATGAGGTCGATGGGCGTGGCGTACGTGACGGGCGCCAGGGCCGCCGGATCGATCATGCAGCGGGAGTTCGGGACCTCGCTGTAGCGGCGGCGCCCGTTTCGCACCGGCACGTTCTCGGCCGGATGCCGATCGAAGATCTGCTTGAGCTCTCGCATGTCGGCCGGCATCTCGCGCTCCGCCAGTTCGTCGCGCACGGCGTTGGTGCGGACGTAGATGTGGCGCTCCGACGGGGTGGCCACCGCGTCCTTGACGTAGACCCAGTCATCCGAGTTGATGCGCCCCCGGAACCGCGGGTCGAGCCTTCCGATGTGGGCCAGGAGCTGGGTGTAGGTGGACTTGCCGGTGCCGGTCGGAGCGATGATGAGGACACCCCGGCCGCTGACGTCGACGACGGCGCCGTGGATGGAGTGGATGCCGTGGCGGGCCAGCCCCACGCCGGCCGCCCCCAGGGCCCAGCTCTTCATCTGACCGTAGTAGTCGGTGTTCCAGAACACGCACTCGTTCGTCTCGGCGCAGTAGTAGGCCCCCGCCGACTCGGGGTCCCGCCGCTCGATCGCGCACCACATCTGGACACACGGCACGTCGTATCGCCGGCCGGCCTCCTCGACGGCGGACCGGTCGGTGAGCCACCAGTTCCGGGACCAGAAATTGGCGGCGTGGAGCGAGTTGGTCTGGAGCAGCACGGGCATCCCACCGATCACCGCCTGCACCACCCGGCGGTCGGGGCCGACCACGCGCTCGGCGCGGTCCTTCAGCGCCTGGATCTCGGCCCGAGTCGCCTGCTTGTTGGCGTTGGGCGCGCGCCGCTTGAGGACGGTTTCGTGGCTGTAGGCCCCGGGCGCGACGGGACGCCCGGTGGCCGGGTCGAGCAGCTCCTCCGGATTCGGGACCAGGGGCAGCCCGGGAAAGCCCCGCCTGTGCGCCTCGGTGAAGACCCCCGGGATACGGTAGAGCTCGGCATTCGCCATCACGCTCTCCTCACTCGGCGGCCCCACGGACGCGTGTCGGGGCCTGGTTGGAAACAGCCGGCGTCGAGCCGGTACGGCCCTACGACGGGGAGGGGCACCCGGTGCGGAAGGCGCTCGGCAGCGGCCACCGACCCCGCCCCTCTACGCGAGGAGCCTGTCGGACTAACCCGGCAGCTCGCCCCGAGCGCGCGCCGCGTCTGGCGGCGCTTCGAGCGGCGGCTATGCCGCCGCAACCGAGGGGGGGCATCGGGGGGTCTTCCGAGACCCCCCGAGCAACTAGTGAGGCATGAGGCTCGGGTCAGTGTCAAGTTCTCAGGCGGCCAGCTCGCGGGTGAAGGCCGCCAGCGGGATCGGCAGCCATGCCGGCCGGTTGTTCAACTCGTAGCTCAGCTCGTAGGCCGCCTTCTCGAGACAGAAGATCGACAGGAGCCGCGCCATCACGTCGCGCGCCGGGGGCACGATCACCACCCCGCGCTCCACGGTCACGGCCCGATAGCCGGCCAGGAAGGCGTCGGCGGCCGCCGTCTCCCAGGCGGCGCGCCACGGCTCGAGGGCCCGCGCCGCATCGCGATGCTCGGCCACCGCCTCGAAGAAGCCCGCGTAGCTCGCATAGGTGAACGAGCGCAGCATCCCCGCCACGTCGCGGAGCGGCGAGTGCTTGGCCCGGCGGGCCGCCAGCGGCCGAGCCGGCTCGCCCTCGAAGTCCGTGATCACGAACTCGTCGCCTGCCCCCGCCCGGCGCAAGACCTGCCCCAGGTGGTAGTCGCCGTGGATTCGGGTCTTCCACAGAGTCACCCCGGCCAGGCGGCCGATCGCCCGCGCGACTTTCTCCCGGACCGTCCCGGCAGCAGCCAGGATCCGGTCGATCCCCGGCCGCTGGGCGTGAGCCGCGCGGTCGCCGGCCGTGCGGAGCCCCGCCAGGGCCTCGTCGATCTCGGCCTCGATGGCGGCCGCCCAGGCCCGCAGGTCCTCGGGGACGACCGGCTCGGGGGCGAAGGCGGGGTCACCGGCATCCGAGGCGAGCGCCGCGTGGAGCTCGCCGGTGACCTCGCCAAGGCGTCGGGCGCCCGCCATGTACTCCGGGGTGAGCCCCACCACGACCGCGAGCGTGTGCTCGCTGGTGCCGGGAACCGCCCGCGGGCGGGCCGCGGCGTAGAACTCCCGGAGCGCGCCGAGGGTCCAGGCCCACCCGTCGCCCTGGTTCGGGATGAACGTCTGGAGGACGGCGACGGTGCGCCTGGCGTCGGCACCCGCATACTCGGCGAACCCGGCCAGCAGCGGGATGTGACGGAACCGGCCCTTCAAGGTGAGGAAGCGCGAGACCTCGAGATCGGGGTTCTCGCCGGCGGCGAGACGCCGGTAGACCTTGAGGAGGAGCCGATCGTCGAACGCCACCGAGGTGTTGCTCTGCTCTCCGCGCAGGCGCCGGATGTGACGGAGCGGGACCGGATGCACGCCGGCCGCCGCCTGAGACAGCACGGGCGTGCGATCGAAGAGGAGCGCTCCGGCCGCGGTCGCCAACCGATCGGCCTCTTCCATGAGGCGCAGGAGCGCCTCGCCCACCGCGGGATCTTCCAGCCCGTCGTAGAGCAGCCAGTCTCCGCCCGGCACCCCCAGTCGCGCGAGCGCAGGCAGGGGCGGTTCCAGGCGGGCCTCCGCGTCGGCCATGGGTCGGGCGGCGAGCGGGAGCAGATAGACCTCAGGCGGCCCCTTGACGTAGGCCACCTCGAGGAGGGCCAGCGCGGCGGCGATGCCGGGCGCCGGGACCGCCGCGCCATCCACGATCGTCACGGTGCCGACCGTGCGCCCCTTGCTGCCGAACCAGCGCTGAGCGACCAAGTAGTCCCCGAGTCCCGGCGCGATCTCGGCCAGCGCCGCCAGGAGCGCCGCCCCGTCGGGCGGCCGCAGCAGCCTACAGCGCGGAATGACGTACGTCATCGCGTCCGAGTCACCTCACGCCCGGATCGAAGCGCTCCGAGCGCGGGCTTCGCCCGCGCAACCCCTCCGGGGGGAGGCCTCGGAGGGGGGCTCGGCCCCCCTCCGAGTAACTAGAGCGGGGAAGTGCCCGCTCCATACCGGGTCCAGCTCCAGTCGATCGCCTCCACCTCCGACTCGCGCTGCGGGTTGAGGTGGAACCAGAAGTAGCCGTAGGGCCCGAGGCTCAGCGTGTAGGGCTCGGTCCCGATGGTCGGAAAGCGCGCGCCGCCGAGAATCTCGACCGGCTCCTGACCGGCGAACCGCCGGAGGTCGAGCTGGACCGGCTGGGCCGAGGCCGCCAGGTTGTGTACGAGCAGGAGCCGGTCACCCTGGTATTCGCGGAGGTAGGCCAGGATCCGATTATTGGTCGGCCGGAGGAACTCGATCGAGCCGCGCCCCATCGCCCGATACCGCTTCCGCGTCGCGATGAGGCGCCGCATCGTGTTGAGAAGCGAGGCGGGCGTGCGAAGCTGCGCCTCGACGTTCACCCGCTGGTAGCCGTCCACCGGATCGTGGATGACGGGGCTGTACAGCCGCGCCGGGTCCGCCTTGGAGAATCCCGCGTTCAGGTCGCCGGACCACTGCATGGGCGTGCGCACGCCGTTGCGGTCGCCGAGGTAGATGTTGTCGCCCATGCCGATCTCGTCCCCGTAATAGAGGACCGGGGTGCCCGGCATGGTGAACAGCATGCTGGTCAAGAGCTCGGTCTTCCGGCGATCGCGATCGAGCAGGGGCGCCAGGCGCCGGCGGATCCCGATGTTGAGCTTGGCCTGCCGGTCGGGCGCGTAGGCGTAATACATGTACTCGCGCTCTTCGCTGGTGCACATCTCGAGCGTCAGCTCGTCGTGGTTCCGCAGGAAGAAGCACCACTGGCAGTTCGGGGGGATGGCCGGGGTATGCGTGAAGATGTCGGTGATCGGCCGGCGGTCCTCGCTCTTCACCGCCATGAAGATGCGCGGCATCAGCGGGAAGTGGAAGGCCATTTGAAACTCGTCCCCGTCGCCGAAGTAGGCGCGGACGTCCTGCGGCCACTGGTTGGCCTCGGCCAGGAGGACTCGCCCGGAGTACGTCTCGTCGAGCCGGCGGCGGAGCGCCTTGAGGTAGGCGTGGGTCTCGGGGAGGTTCTCGCAGTTCGTCCCCTCGCGCTCGAAGAGGTACGGCACCGCATCACACCGGAAGCCGTCCAGTCCCTTCTCGAGCCAGAACGTCATGACGTCCAGCATGGCCTCCCGGACCTTCGGGTTGTCGTAATTCAGGTCCGGCTGGTGGCTGAAGAACCGGTGCCAGTAGTACTGCTTGGCGACCGGGTCCCAGGTCCAGTTCGAGCGCTCGGTGTCGACGAAGATGATGCGAGCGTCCCGGTAACGCTCGGGATCGTCGCTCCACACGTAGTAATCGCGGAAGGGGGAGTCCTTGGCCTGGCGGGCTTCCTGGAACCAGGGGTGCTGGTCCGAGGTGTGGTTCATCACCAGGTCGGAGACGACGCGGATGCCGCGCCGGTGCGCCTCGTCGAGGAAGTCCTTGAAGTCGCCGATCGTCCCGTAGTCGGGATGGATGGAGTAGAAGTCCGCGATGTCGTAGCCATCGTCCCGGAGGGGGGATGGATACATCGGCAGGATCCACAGGCAGTCGATCCCGAGCATCTGGACATAGTCGAGCTTCTGCGTGAGCCCCCGGAAGTCGCCGATCCCGTCGCCGTTCGAGTCGTAGAACGCCTTGACGTGGACCTCGTAGAAGACCGCGTCCTTGTACCAGAGGTCGTCGCTCACGCTGCCCTCCGGGCCCGATTCCCGCGCACGATCGCGTCCAGGCTCACGGCTTCACCGTGAAGAGGAACGCCGGTTCCTCGGGGTCGAGCCGGACGCGGTAGGTCGATCCGCGCCCGGTCCGCTCGGTGTCCCGCCCGAGATCCACCACCCGATAGGCCGCGTCGGGGCCGATCCCGAGCGCTGCCAGCGGCAGGTGGAGCGTCGCCTGGCGCGGGGCGCCGGGATCGAGGGCGACCGCCACCAGGACGGCGTCGTCCCCGTCCGGCGTGCGCTTCCCATAAAAGAGTACCCCGTCGCCGTCCGCCGGGTAAAATTCCAGGTTCGTATACCCGTGGAGCGCGGGGTGTGCGCGGCGAAGCGCGTTCAGCCGGGCGATGTAGTCCTTGATGTGGCCGGGCGCGTTCCAGTCGCGCACCTTGATCTCGTACTTCTCGGAGTCGAGGTACTCCTCGGTGCCCGGCACGGCCACGTTCTCGCAGAGCTCGAAGCCGCTGTAGATCCCGTAGAGTGAGGAGAGGGTGGCCGCCAGCGCGACGCGGATCTTGAAGGCGGCCCGGCCGCCCTGCTGGAGGAACGGGGACAGGATGTCCGGCGTGTTGGCGAAGAGGTTGCCCCGCATGTACTCCCGCACGTCCGTCTGCGTCAGCTCGGTGAGATACTCGGTCAGCTCCTGCTTGGTGGTGCGCCAGGTGAAGTACGTGTAGGACTGGGTGAAGCCGACCTTGGCCAGCGCCCGCATCATCTTGGGTCGGGTGAAGGCCTCGGCGAGGAACGCGACGTCCGGGTACTCGGCCTGGACGGTCTCGATGACCCAGTGCCAGAAGGGCAGCGGCTTGGTGTGCGGGTTGTCGACCCGGAACATCCGGACGCCCTGCTCGATCCAGAACTCGAAGACGCTGTGGCACTCCCGCCACAGGGCCTCCCAATCGGCGCTGGCGAAGTTGAGCGGATAGATGTCCTCGTACTTCTTGGGTGGATTCTCGGCGTACTTGATGGAGCCGTCCGGCCGTCGATAGAACCACTCCGGATGCTCGCGCACCCACGGGTGATCGGGTGAGCACTGGAGCGCGTAGTCGAGCGCCACTTCCATGCCGCGGGCGCGGGCAGCTTCCACGAACCGCCGGAAATCCGCGAGTGTCCCGAGGGCGGGCTCGACCGCCTTGTGCCCGCCGTGCTCGTTCCCGATGGCCCACGGGCTCCCCGGGTCGTCGGGCCCGGCCGCCAGGGCGTTGTTCCGTCCCTTCCGCTTGGTCCGCCCGACGGGGTGGATCGGCGGCAGGTAGATGACGTCGAACCCCATGGCGCGGATGTCGTCGAGGCGCGCGATGCAGTCATCGAAGGTCCCGTGTCGCCCCGGCACCCGGCCCTGGGAGCGGGGAAACATCTCGTACCAGGCCGCGAAGCACGCGGCCTCCCCATCCACCGTGACCTCGAGCTCCCGGTCGTAGCGGGAGGCCTCGGCGCGCTCGGCGTGGACCGCCATCAGCCGGGCCAGTGGCTCTCCGAGGGCCACGCCGAGCTGCGCGTCCCGCGGCCCGTCCCCGGCCAGGCGCGCCGCGGCCTCCTCCAGCGCCTGCCGATCGGTGTCCGACGCCCGCCGCGATGCCTGCCGCACGAGGCTCGCTCCCTCCGAGAGCTCTCCCTGCACGTCCTGGCCGGCCTGGACCCGCTTGTCGAGGTCGCGGGCCCACGATGCGAAGGTGTCGGTCCACGCCTCGATGGTGTAGACGTAGCGGGTGTTCCGATCGAGGGGAAAGGCGCCGGTCCACCGGTCGTTGTCGAAGTGACGCATCGGCGCCTCGTGCCAGGTCGCCTCGCCCTTCTCCTTGTACTTCACCACCGCCGCCAGCAGGTCATGGCCATCCCGGAGGATGTCGGCCCACACGGAGAGCGTGTCCCCGACGGTCCGCTTGACCGGGTAGCGGCCGTCGTCGAGTTCCGGGTACACGGCTTCGATCAGGATCCGTCCGAACTCCTTCATCGGGCCCTCACGTCAGTTCAGCTTGGGGCGGGAGCGCCTGCTGCCGCTCCCCCCCAAACCCCCCCACCAGCAGCCCGCGGCTCTCCGTCGTCCCCGCACGGCCACGTCCGACCTCAATTCCTTCGCCGGCTCCCAGCTTGGGGCGGGAGCGCCTGCTGCCGCTCCCCCCCAAACCCCCCCACCAGCAGCCCGCG
>DASYQW010000229.1 GCA_036005065.1 Candidatus Methylomirabilota bacterium
GCCGCGTGAACATCCAGGCCCACGAATCGTGTACTCTTAGTCATAGACCGGCTCCTTTCGTATGTAGCTCTGCGCTACGGGTCTCCGCTCGCAGCGTAACCTACGCATTGCGATCGGAGCCGGTCATTCCATTATGACTAGGAGCGTGTCGGAGTAACCCGACCCGGCGCCGACCACCGAGCCCGCGGTGCAGCGAGGAGTGCTCCGAGCGGCGGCTTCGCCGCCGCCACGAGGGGGGCATCGGGGGGGTCTTCCGAGACCCCCCCGAAATGACCTAGGGGGCCGGCCGGGCTACGACCCTGCGAAGTGGGCGAGGACGTAGGCGAGCACCGCGGTCCAGTAGATCGCAGGCTCGTTCACGCCGTAGAGGCGATCCTTGTCCTCGTAGGCATGGGCGGGGAAGGATGCGTTCACGCCTTCGGCCTGGGCGTTCGGCCCGCCGACCAGCATGCCCGGCACCACGAGACGCGTCGGGTGTGCGATCGCCGGCTGGTGGTAAGGCCGCTGGGGCGGCTCGGCTCCAAGCCCGGTCACGAAGCTCCGGCCGAGCGTGTTGCGCCCGAACACGTAGTGGAGCTGGTCCAGCGCGGCATCCCGGAAGGCGGGCCGGCCGGTCTCGCGGAGGGCGGCCAGGAGCTGGACGGCGCGGCCCAGGGCGACGGCGTTCGAGCCCCAGTAGTAGTCGCGGGACGTGAGGGCCACGCGATACCCGCCCTTGTTCAGGGCGTCCGCCATCCAGCCGGCACGCTCGGCGAGCGCGCCGACCAGGCGCGCGCGAGCCGCGGGCTCGAGAGGGCTCGGTGACTCGAGCAGCGTGAGCAGCGCGAGGTTCTGGACGCGCTGCCACGACGCCGGATAATCGAACGGCGGCCACTGGTCGAGCCCGGCGAGGACCGGCGCCCGGAAGCGCGCGTCCCCGGTGGTTCGCCACAGCTCCACCGCAGCCCAGAACCGCTCGTCCCGGTCATCGTCGTCCTCGTAGGCTCCCCCCTCGGCGCCCGAGGGATTCCTGAAGCCCCCCGGCGGGACGATGGCCGGATGCTGTGTCAGCCAGCGCCAGGCGGCTTCGGCCGCGCCGACGAGGCGCGCGGCGTAGGCAGGGTCGTGCGGGCGATAGAGGCGCGCCGCCCGCGCGGTGGCGGCGGCGAGGTTGGCCGTCGCGGCCGACGACACCGCGAAGAGATAGCGCGGGTCGTGATCCTCATGAGGGGCGCGGTCGCCCGTCCATTTGGCCGGGCCGACCTTGTGATGGACTCCCCCGTCGGCCCGCTGCATCCGGAGAAGCCAGTCGAGCTCCCACCGCATCTCGTCGAGGAGGTCGGGCGCCGACGTGAGCCCCGGGATCGCCGCGAGGTGCCACAGCGTGATTCCGGCGGCAGGCACGTACTTGCCGTAATCGCCGGCATCGTGCCAGCCACCCGTGACGTCGCGGCGGCCGCCCGCCGATCCCCACTCGCCGGCATCGCCGAGGTGGCAGGCCGGGCGGGCGAACGGGGAGCCGTCGCGGATCGCCGTCCCGCAGCGATGGTAGGTGAAGCTCTTGAGGACCGCGCGGAGGGGGTTGGCGTACACCGTCGGGCCGATGCGGAACCGGGGAGAGTCGGCGAAGCCCGGCGCCGCCACCACATACTCGCCGGGCGTCGTGAGGGCGCTGAAATCGAGGGCTGCGACGCGGTCCCCGGAGGCGGGGTCGGGGGGTCCCGGCGGCCGCGCCCGACCCTCGAACACGGCGCGCCCCGTGGCGGGATCTCGTACCGCGAAGCTCGCCGGGGCGCCCGCGACGAGCGCCAGCTTCACGTCGCCGGGCCGGTAGCCGATCTGGTCGACGCGGATCGGGGCAGGACCCGGTCGGGCCCCCGCGCTTCCCAGCCCGAGGGCGCCGAGCACGAGGCCGCCCAGGAGGAGGCCGACCGCCGACTCGCGCCGTCCTCGCCTGCGCACGGCCGGACGCCCCGCTACGCCGCGAACCTCCGGCGTGGCCTGCCGTTCTGCCGAGAGATCGCGCGCACCGCCGTGTCCTGAAGGTCCTGGTAGAAGGCGCTCAGCTCGTCGCCGATCACCTCCCAGCGGTACCGGCGCTCGGCGAGGACCCGCCCGCGGGCGCCGAGCCGCGCCCGAAGCCCCGGGTCCCGGAGGCAGCGAAGGACGGCGTCGGCGAAGTCGGCGGGAGTGTCGGCGATCATGATGTCGTCGCCGTGGGTGACCTCGAGACCCTCGCAGCCGAGGGAGGTCGAGATGACCGCCCGTCCGCTCGCCATCGCCTCCAGGATCTTCAGGCGCGTTCCCCCGCCGACCCGCAGCGGAACCACGAACATCCCGGCCCGGCACATCCACGGCCGCACGTCGGGCACGGTCCCGGTCACCTCGACGCGAGGGCCCGCCAAGGCGCGGACCCGCTCGGGCGGGTCCTTGCCGACGACGGCGAACGTCACCTCGGGAGCGACCGCGTGGATGCGAGGCAGGATCTCCTCGCAGAAGTGGAGCACGCCGTCGGTGTTCGGCTGGTAGTTGATGGCGCCCGTGAAGACGATCCGTTTCGGGTCCTCGGTTCCCGGGGGGGGCGGCACGAAGAACGTGGTGTCCACGCCGTTCGGGATCACCCGGATCGGGATCCCGCTGACGTGCGTCGCCAGCGTAGCCCGGTCGACGTCGGAGGTCGTCAGGATGCCATCGGCCCGGCGGCAAGCGGCCAGCTCGTCACGGCGAAGCTTCTGCGCCTCGACTCGGTTGTAGAGGCGGCGGATCGGCGACGTCTCCTGCTGCCAGGTGCGCTCCAGGATGCGATGCTCGACGTTGTGCTCGTCGAGCACCGTGAGCACCGTGCCCGGGACCTCGTAGTAGCCGCCTGCATCGCCGAACTCGAGCTGGACGATGTCGAAGCGTTGGCGCGCCAGCAGCGCGTGGAGGGCTCGGGCCATCGGGGGCGAGTAGTAGGCATAGTAGCTGTAGGCCCGACCGGCCAGCGACCGGAGCTGATAGAGGCGCTTCTGCCGGGCGGCCACGGGATAGTCGACGGTGTGCACGCCGCTGCACAGCTCCCAGAGCGGCCCCAGGGCGGCCCGCTGATCGGGCGAGGCGAAGCACAGGAGGGTGACCCGGTGGTCGCGGGCGAGGACGCGGATCAGGTGGAAGATCCGTGTCGCCCCGCCGAAGCGGGCCGGGTAGGGAGGATAGGGAGCCAGGACCAGTATGTCCATCGGAGTGCCTCAGTCAGAGCCTCGGATGAGCCCCTGGAGGACCTCGCGCGGGCTAGGCAGCCCCCCGTGGCTCCACGACATGTACTCGGCGACCACGATGAGGGCGATCACCAGGAGCAGGACGAGCTCGACCGCCGGCGTGATCCGGCGCGCCAGCTTGCCCACGGCCAGGGCCATACCCAGAATCGCCAGAAGCGCGAACATCCTGCCTTGGACCCAGCAATTGCCCTGCCAGCCGGGGAGCGGCCCACCCGTCGTGCCCGGGCCTCGAGCTGATGAAATACTTGCCGATTGCGGGTAAAAGTTAGCGCCGGGCCGCCATCGATCCTCGCGCGGAACGTCGGCTGATCGGCTGGGGCCCATCCTCCCGAAGTGGTATCCCTTTTGCTGGATCACGGACAGGACGGACAGGAATGGGGATCGTGCTCACCGGCGAGGTTCGCGGGTGTCTCGCTCAGGTCGGGGAGGCCCTCGACGATGGGTTGCTCCTGGTCGATCAGCACGGGCTCGTGCACCTCTCGAACCGGAGCGCGCGAAACCTGCTGGATTTGCCCGCCGAGCACCACGTCCTGACGCGGGGCGGCCAATGGCAGAGCGAGCTGCTGGAGCTTCTCCGCCGCCTCCCGGACGAGGGATCGGCGACGGAGATTCACCTGTCCGCCGCGACGCCGCTCGTCCTCGATGGGTACGCCGTCGAGGAAGACGGGGACTTCTGGGGCGCGCTCTTCGTCGCGCGGTCGACGGCGGGCCGCCAGCGGCGAGACGTTCCCTCCGCCCGCACCGCCGAGTTCGCCCACGAGGTCAAGAACGCGCTTCACTCGCTGCTCTTGAACATGTACATGCTCCGGAAGTGGGCGGCCTCCCAGCCCTTCGTCGAGACGCAGACCCTCGGCAAGTTCGACCTGGTCTCCAACGAGGTGCACCGGCTCAACAGTCTTGCCGACGACTTCTTGCCCGATTCGCGGCCGATGCGCGTCCGCCGGGACCTCGTGCGTCTCTCGGACCTGCTGGGCGAGGTGGTGAGCCTCGTCACCCCCCAGGCACGGGAGGTGGGCGTGGAGATCCGCTCCCGCGTTCCGGGCGAGCTCCCGCCGATCCAGGGCGACGCCCGCCTGCTCAAGGACGCATTCCTGGCGCTCATCGGCGACCGGCTGCAGGCGATGCTCCAGGGAGGCGAGCTGGAAATCCTGGCCGGCGCGGGGGGGAAGCACGCCTTCGTCATGGTGAGCGACAGCAGCCCGGGCATGGGCCAGAGCCGCGCCGAGAGCTTCGGAGCCCGGGCCGGACCGTCCGGGCGAGGCTCCGGCGTCACCGAATGGGTCGTGCGCGGCCACGGCGGGAGCCTGGAGACATTCGACACCCCCGGCCTCAGCACGACCTTCGTCGTGAAGCTGCCGCTCGCAGGAGCGCCGCCGGGCATCGCCGAGTCCGAGCTCGGGGGGATCCGCGAGGGCTGAGCCCCTGGCCCAGTCCGACCCCGCGGCGGAGCGCGGGCTCGGCCGCCCCTCAGTCCGAGAGCAGTCCTTCCAACCCTCTGGCGCGCAGGAAGCGGCGAATCTCGGCGGTCGGAACCACGAAGGTCTCCCCCGGCATCGGCACCTGGAAGGAATACGCGTTCCCGGCGAGCTTGAGTGAGACGGTGGCCGTCCGGTACCCTTCCACGATGCCGATGAGCCGTCCCCGGCCCACCTGGAAGACCCCACCGCCGCTCGAGCCATACCCCACCGGGGCGTCGATCTTCAGCAGCGCCTCGGACGTCGCCCGCCCATCGGGCTCGGCCAGCTCGAGCTGACTGACGATCCCGCTCGAGACGGAAAGGCCTCGGCCGAACGGCGCGCCGACGACGAGGACCTCGTCCCCGACCCGGATCCGGTCCGGCCGATCGAAGCGAGCGGCCGGCAGTCGGACACCTTCGACGCGCAGGATCGCCAGGTCGGCCGCTTCGTCTACAGCTTCCACCGCCGCCAGGGCCTGCCCGAGCCGGTCGTCGGCACCGCGATAGCGCACCATCAGCCGTCCGCTCTCCGCTCCCTTCCCGGCAACCGCGACCGCGTGACCGCTGGTCACGATGTAGCTGGCAGGCGCTTGGCCCGCCCGCCGGGTCGGACCAGAGCCGACCACGACCCCGCTCGAATAGCGCATCCGGCCATCGGACTCCTCGTACGCGAGCTGGACCATCGACGGGAGCACCTGCTGGACGACGTCGGATTTGCTGGTGAGGGGCCCGGGGCGCTGCAGCGCGCAGCCGGAAACCACGATGGCGGCGATCGCGAGGCATCGAGTGGCGTGTCGCATGGGGCCCCATGGTAGGCGGGGCCCGAGCGCCGGGAAATCGGGTCGAACACCTGGGGGAAATTGGCCAGGGGCGGGCCCAGACCGCCGCCCCCGGGCCGGTGAGGGGCACCCTGCCATTGACCGGGCTCGCGCGCGATGGTTTCATGGCGTCAGCATGATGGGGGAGGTCTCCGGATGCTGCAGGCGGTGACGCTCAAGGAGATCCAGGAAATCTTCGCGGTGACCGACGCGCTCGGCATCTCTCGTGAAGTGCTCGTGATTCCCCTGGCGCCCGGGCGCCCGGGCCGGGTGCGGCGGCTGCCGAGCGGGAAGCTCGAGATTGTCGTCGATGCCGACATCCCGCTGGCGGAGTGGCTGAAGGACCTTCCCGCCCGGATCCAAGGGGCGGGGGCCTGAGAACGCCGTCGGCCCGGAGTCGCCGGCGGGAATCAGATGGCGTCTCACCCGTGATCACGTCGACCGACACGACGGCCGACTGCCGGTGAAGCGGCCCACTCTGCCCGGCGCGGCCGGTCGCACGGCGCGATGGTGAGCCGCCCGAGACGCCGCTCGTCCGAGGCTGCCCCGCAGCTCCCGCTGAGCTTGCCCGTCCCCGCGCCCACGCGAGTGGCGTGGACCGGCCCGTTCCAGCCGACGCTCGAGCGCGTCTGGCTCGACACCCTTTCGGGACTTCGGGGCGGCGATCCCCTCGCGGCCGTGTGGCTCCTCGTTCCCTCGCGCTTCCTCGGCCTGCACCTGAGCCGGCTCGCCGCCCGCGCCGGCGGCGCCGTCAACCTTCACGTGCTGACCTTCACCGACCTCGCCGACCGGGTCGACGAGGTCGCGCCGCTCGCCGCCCGCCGGCTGCCGCCGGTCGGCGATGCCCTCGTGCTCCGACAGGCGCTGCGCGAGGCCGTGCCCGACGACGGCTACTTCGGGGCCGTCCGGGACGCGCGGCGGTTCCCGGCCGCGCTGGCGGCGACGTGCGCCGAGCTGCGGACCGCCGGCGTGGGTCCGGGCGATCTCGAGCACGCCGCCGCGGTGGCGGCAAGCCCGGCCAGCGCGGCGAAGCTCCGCGAGCTGGCGCGGATCGTGCGGCATGCCGACGCCGCGTTGGCGGGCGCCGGGTTCGCGCACCCGACCGACGCGATCTGGATCGCCGCCCGACGAGCGGCTGCCACGCCCGTCCTGGCGGCGTGCGCGGCGCTGACGGTCTACGGCTTCACCGATTGGAACGCGGCCGAGCGCGCGCTCCTCTCGGCCGTCGCCGCCCGCGTGCCCACCGCCTGCTTCGTCCCGCTCGAGCCGGGACCGCCCTTCGAGCCGGTGGAGAGCCTGGTGGCGTGGCTCGCCGCGACGGGCTTCCGGATGGAGGCGGGCGTGTCCCCCCGGCCATCGGGTCTCCGGTCCTGGGTCGCGCGGCTCTTTCACGAGCCCGCGCCGCCCGCGAGCGGGCCCGTCGCGCTCGAGGTGGTGGCGGCACCCGGCGAGGAGCGCGAGGTGCGGGAGATCGCGCGGCGCCTCCTCGCGGCCGCCGCCGAGGGTCTCCCCTTCGAGGCGATGGGGCTCTTCGTGCGACACCCCGACGCCTACCGGAGCGCGATCCGGGATGTGTTCGGGGCGGCCGGTATTCCCTACACATGGGGTGTCGCGCCGCCGCTCGGGGATACGCGCGCGGGCCGGAGTCTGCGGCTCCTCCTGGCGGTCCGGCAGGAGGACTTCGCGCGCAGCGCGGTCGTCGAGTTCCTCGCGACCGCCGACCTGCGGGAGGCTCGGGACGGCCACGGGGCGGAGCCGGCCGAGTGGGACCGGCTGTCGCGCGAGGCGCACATCGTCGGCGGACGCGCGGACTGGCGGCGCGGCCTCGCCTGGCTGGCGCACCGGGCGGCCGAGGCCTCGGGCGCCGAACCGGCTGGCGGAGAGGACGACGAGGACGGCCGCCGGCACCGGCGCGTGCCGGCCGCTCCGACCGTGCAGACTCTCGGGCGCATCGTCGGGACGCTGCTGGAGTCCATCGCCCCGCTGCCCGACACGGCGCCGGCAGCCACCTTCGCGCGCGGGCTGCTCCGCGCCTTCCTCCGGCTCTGCCGAGGTGATCCCGAGGCCGAGCCGATCGTCGGGCTCCTGGCGAGCTTCGAGACGCTCGCGCCGCTCGCGACGCCGCTCACCCTCGAGGAGTTCGCCGAGCTCCTCGAGGCCGCGCTGGCCGTGCCCGCCGAGCCGGGCCTCGAGACGAGACAGGGAAAGGTCTTCGTCGGCGAGCTGCACCAGGCGCTGGGCCTACCCTTCCAGTGGGTCGTCATACCCGGGCTCGTCGAGCAAGGCTTTCCGGCCTCGCCGCGGACCGACCCGATTCTGCTCGACGAGGAGCGCCGGCTCCTGGAGGCGCAGATCCCCGGTGGCCGCCCGGGGCTGACCCTCGCCGCGCGGCGCCCGGCCGAGGAGCGGCTGGCCTTCCGGCTGGCGGCCGCCGCGGCGCAGGCGCGGCTCGTCCTCACGTACCCGCGGATCGATCCCCTCTCCGGGCGGCCACGGGTCCCGTCGTTCTTTCTCCTGCGGGTGGCCGAGGCGACGACCGGTCTGCCGTACGACTTCTCCCGCCTCGAGCGCGAGTTCGCCCCGCACGTGCGGGTGCCGCTCGTACCCTCGCCGTCCGGCGCGGTCGCGGCGCCGCTGGATCCGCGTGAGTGGCTCCTCGCCCAGGCGACGCGGGCACGCGCGGCCGGCGACGCGGGGCGCGCGGCGTGCCTCGCGCTCCTCCCCCGCGCCGCCCGCGGCCGGGCCGCGCTCGAGGCCCGCGAGCGGGACCCCCGCGTGAGCGCGTGGGATGGCCTCCTGCCGCCGGGCCTCTCGGCCGTGCTCGCCGGCCATCACCGGCTCACGGACGCCGCGGTGGCGGCGACACCGCTCGAGACCTACGCGACGTGCCCCTTCCGCTACTACCTCGCGCACGTGCTCGGGCTCGCGCCGCCGGTGGAGCCCGAGCGCGTGCTCGCGCTCACGCCGCTCGACCGGGGGCGCCTGCTCCATGCGGTGCTCGCCCGCGCCTACGCCGCCTTCCGCGAGGCCGGACTGCTCCCGCTCGTCCCCGAGTGCCTGCCGGCGGCGCGTCCGCTCTTGGAGACGGCCTTCGCGGAGGTCGAGGCGCGCTTCGGCGCCACGGGCCTCGCCCCGTTCTGGAAGGGCGAGCGGGCCCGACTCCTCGCCGACGTGCTGGCGGCGCTCGACCAGGAGGCGCGCGAGGGCGCCGCCGGGGACCCGTGGGTGCCCACGGACTTCGAGGTGAGCTTCGGGGCGGGTGAAGGTGGCGCGATGGTCCAGCACACGCTCGCGAGCGGACGGACGCTCGCGTTCCGGGGCCGCCTCGACCGCCTCGACCTCTCGCCTGACGGGACGCGCGCGCGCGTCATCGACTACAAGGCCGGGCGGCACCGGGGCCGCGCGGGGGCGCGGCTGTGCGGCGGGACCGCGCTCCAGCTTCCCGTCTACCGCCTGGCCGCCGAGGCGCTGTGCCGCGCGCGCGGGCGCGACGCGCGCGTGGAGGAAGCCCAGTACTACTTCCTGACTCGCCGGGGGGAGCGCCGTCGCCTGCGATTCACCGACGCCGACTGGACGGCGCGGCGGGCCGATTTCGAGCAGGCGCTGGAGGGGGTGCTGGACGGCATCGCGGCCGGGCGCTTCTTTCAGAATCCGTCCCCCGACACGTGCCGGACCTGTGATTACCAGATCGCCTGCGGCCCCGAGCGCGAGCGGATCGCGTGGGTCGCGCAGAAGCTCGGCGACCCCGCGCGGGAGGCGTACCATCGCCTCGAAGGGATCGAGTGAGCCGGCCCGGTCCCACCGGTCGGAACGAGTCCCCTCATACGGGCAGGGCAATCGAGTGAGCCGGCCCAGGACGAACGTGCTTCGCGAGAGTCCCCCGGTGAGCGTCGGGTTGGTCGACGCGGAGGCGCGGAAGCGCGCCGCCACCGACCTCGACACCTCGCTCCTCGTCGAGGCGCCGGCCGGGAGCGGCAAGACCACGCTCCTCGTCGCGCGCATCCTCGCCTGGGTGCGGAGCGGCCGCGCGCGCCTGCCGGAGATCGTCGCCATCACCTTCACGGAGAAGGCCGCGGCCGATCTCCGGCTCCGCGTCCGGGAAGCGATCGAGGGCGCCCGGGCTGCGGCATCGCCGGTGGAGCGCCCGACCCTCGACCAGGCGCTCGCCGATCTCGAGCTGGCGCCGATCCGCACCATCCACGGCTTCTGCGGCGACCTCATCCGCCAGCGGCCCGTCGAGGCCCGCGTCGATCCCGGCTTCGCCGTCGCGGACCCCCTGACCACCGGGCTCCTCCTGGACGAGACCTGGGAGCGCTGGCTCGAGCGGACCGCCGACGAGGCGCCCCCGGCGCTCGAGGAGGCCGTGGCCCTCGGGGTCTCGGTGCAGGCCCTGCGCGAGCTCGGCAGCGCCCTGGTGGCCGAGCGCGACCTCCTCGAAGGGCTGCCGGCGCCTGTCGCCGAGACCGATGCGCTCGCGCTGAACCGCGCGGTGCGGAGCGGCCTGGCCGAGCTCCTGGAGGCGGCGCCGGCCCGCGCCCGCACGCGCGCGGATACCCTGGTCCGCCACCTCGAGGAGCTGGTCGCGTGGATCCGTCAGACCGACGCCCTGCCGGAAGCGGAGCAGATCACGGCGGTCCTGACCGAGCTGCCGCTCCGGAAGCCGTCCCGGCTCGGAACCCAGGCCGCCTGGGGGCGCGAGCCGCTCGCCCGGACGCGCGCGGAGCTGACGGAGCTCCTGGACCGCGTCGGCGAGGCGCGCGCGCGCCGCCTCCACAACCTGGCCGCCACGCTCGCCGGGTGGCTTCGCGGGTTCGTCGGAGCGTACCGCGACCGGATCCGGCGCCTGGGGCTCCTCGACTTCCATGACCTGCTGGCGGTCACGCGCGACCTCCTGCGCGAGCGGCCTGACGTGCGACGGGACTTCCAGTCCCGGTACCGGACGATCCTCGTGGACGAGTTCCAGGACACGGACCCCTTGCAGCTCGAGATCGCCTTCTACCTGGCGGAAGACCCGACCGGTCCGCCGGCTTCCCGCTGGGACGCGGTGCGCCTCGGCCAAGGCCGCCTCTTCCTCGTCGGCGACCCCAAGCAGTCCATCTACCGCTTCCGGCGCGCCGACATCGAGACCTACGAGCGCGCGCGTGCTCGGGTCGCCCAGCAGGGAGAGATCCTGGCCCTCGCGACGAACTTCCGCGCGGGGAGGAACCTCCTCGAGGCCGTCAATCGGCTCTTCGAGGCCCAGATGCAGCCGCCCGAGGACGGGGCCTACCAGCCCGCCTACGCACCGGTTCGTCCCGCTCCCACCACTCCCGATGGCGAGGGGCCACTCCTCCTCGACTGGCCGCCCGAGGCCGCGCCCCCGGCCGGCGCGGAATCCCGGCGCGCGCGCGAGGCCGAGGCGCTCGCCGCCCTCCTGGCCCGCGCCGTGACGACCGGCGCCTGGCCGGTCCGAGACCGCGTCGGCGGCACCCGTGCGGCCCGATTCGGCGACATCGTCTGCCTCTTCCGGACCCTGGGCGGCGCCGCCATCTACGAGGACGCCTTCCGGGCGGCCGGAGTGCCGTACCGGACTGTCGGAGGCCGGCACTACTATGCCCGCTCCGAAGTCGGCTGGGCGCTCGCCGCGCTGACTGCGATCGAGGACCCCTACGACCCGGTGGCTCTCGTCGCCGCGCTCCGCTCACCCTTCTTCGGCGCGCCGGACGACGCCTTCCTGGTCCACGCCGCCGGCGGGGGCGCGTTCTCCTACCTGGCGCCGCTCCCCGCCGGCGCGCACCCCGCGCTGGCCGATGCCTGGACGATCCTCCGCGACCTCCACGCCCGCCGCACCCGCGAAAGCCCGGCGGCCGTCGTGGAGGCCCTCTACGCCGAGACCGAGGTCCTCGCGACCTACGCGCTCGACCCGCACGGCGATCAGCGGGTGGCGAACCTGCTCCGGGTCCTCGACACCGCGCGGGCGCTCGAGGCGGCGGGCCGGCCGACGTTCCGCGCGCTCGTCCGCTGGCTCCGCGCCCAGGACAGCGGGGGCTACGAGGAGAGCGAGTCGCCGGTCGCGGAAGAGGGCGACGAGGTCGTGCGCCTCATGACCGTGCACGCGGCGAAGGGCCTCGAGTTCCCGGTCGTGATCCTCCCCGATCTCGAGTGGGACCGGGTTCCGGCGACGCCGCGTCTCGTCGTCGAGCGGCGCCCGGCGGGGACGGGTCTCGGGGTCTCGCTCGGCAAGGTCGGCGACTTCCCGGTGGAGACGCAGAACGTGACGGAGCTGATGGAGCGCGAGACCCGGCGGGGTGAGGCCGAGCAGCTGCGGCTCTTCTACGTGGCCACGACCCGCAGTCGCGACCACCTGGTCCTCCCGCTCCTCTTCGGGCTCACCCCGCGCGGCTTTGCGGCGTTCTGCGCGCCTCTGTTGGGAGACGACGGCTCCCCCGGCACGCGACGCGTCCTCGTGGATCCCGGCGCCCCCCCGGTGCCGGCGCCGCGGTCGACGCCGGTGCCCGCCCTGATCCCGCGGCAGGCGTGGGCCGCGGAGCGCGAGGCGGCGCTCAGCCGCGGGCGGCAACCGGCGACGGCGATCCTTCACCCCGGCCACCGACCGACCCGCGGCGAGGGCGCGCGGCTCGGCGCGCTCGTCCACGCGGCGCTCGCCCTCGCCGACCTTGCCCGGCCGTCCGCCGCGGCCGCCATCGAGGCCGCCGCCGCGCGGCTCGGAGAGGCCGGTGAGCGTGTGGCGACCGCGCGCCGGCTCGTCGAGCTCGCCCTCGCCTCACCGCCCTACCAGCGCGCGGCCGGGGCCCCACGGGCGCTCCGCGAGCTGCCGGTCGCCGCGGTCGTGGACGGCCGGCTCGTCGAGGGTGTCGTCGATCTCGTGCTCGAGACGCCGGACGGCGTCGTCGCGGTCGAGGTCAAGCTGGCGCCGGCGGACGAGGCGGCCCGCGATCAGCTCGCCGCGTACTGCCGGGCTCTGGCGGCGGCCGGGCTCCGCGTCGCCGAGGCTTGCCTGCTGGTCCTCGGCCCGGACGGGGCCGAGGTGCTCCCGGTCGCCGTGCCGGCGTCCTGACCCTCAGCTGCGAAGAAGTTCCCGAACCTTTCGCGAGAGGGTCTCCGGAGTGAAGGGTTTCTGGAGGAAGCCCGTTCCGCGCTCCCTGGTTCCAGCCACCCCGGCATCATCCGTGTAGCCTGACATGTAGAGCACCTTGATCCCCGGACGGTTGGCCGTCAACCGCTGAGCGAGCTCGCGGCCCGTCATCCCCGGCATGACCATGTCGGTCAGCAGCAGCTGGATGAGGCCGACGTGCCGCTCGCTGACGCTGAGCGCTTCGCCGCCGTGCCGGGCTTCCAGCACACTGTAGCCACTCTCCTGGAGGACCTCCGCGATGATCGCCCTCACCGCGTCCTCGTCCTCCACGAGGAGGATGGTCTCCGAGGCCTGCCGTGCGTCGGGGGTGCTGACGGCTCCCTCCCTTCGCTCGATGGCAGCCTCGGCGCGTGGCAGGTAGATCTCGAAGGTCGTGCCCCGACCGGGAGTGCTGGACACCCAGATGTTGCCTCCACTCTGCTTGACGATCCCATACACGGTGGCCAGGCCCAGGCCGGTCCCTTTGTCGGGCCTTTTGGTCGTGAAGAACGGCTCGAAGAGGTGCGCTTGAGTCTCGGCGTCCATCCCGTGCCCGGTGTCAGTGACCGAAAGGCGCACGTAGCGCCCGGGCTGGCCACCCGGGTACCGGCGGGCGGACACGTCGTCCAGCTCGACCTCGGCGGTGGCGAGGGCGAGACGGCCGCCGTTGGGCATGGCGTCACGGGCGTTGACCGCCAGGTTGAGGATCACCTGCCCGAGCTGGCCCGGGTCGGCCCTGACCGCGCCCAATGCCGGCTGCAAGGTCGTGACCAGCTCGATGTCTTCCCCGATCAGTCGCCCCAGCATCCTCTCCATGCCAGCGACGACCCGGTTCAGATCCAGGACCTCGGGCTGGAGCACTTGCCGGCGGCTGAACGCGAGAAGCTGGCCGGTCAGGTCGGACGCCCGGCGCGCGGCATCCTCGACGATGTCCAGCCCCTGGCGCAGCGGGTGATGGCGTCCCAGCCGATCGGCCAGCAGCGCGGTCTGCCCGATGATGACGGTGAGCAGGTTGTTGAAGTCGTGAGCCACGCCGCCCGCCAGTCGCCCCACCGCGTCCATTTTTTGAGCTTGGATCAGCTGAGCTTGAGTGCGTGAAAGCTCCTGGTAGGCGTCCTTCGCCTCCTGGCTCTTGCTCTGCAGCTCCTCGGTCCGTGCCGCCACTTCCTGCTCGAGCGTCTCGGCGTATTCCCGGAGGGTCTGCTCCTGAACTTCGCGCCGGTAGACCTGGCTGACCAGCGGGACCAGGATCGCGTAGAGGGCCAGGCCGCCGACGATGGAAATCGTCCAGATCACGAAGCGCCCCCATCGGATGGTCGCCTCCAGCCGCTGGGGCGCCTTGTACACTTCGAGGACACCCAGGACCCGGCCGTCGTCCTTGGAAAAGAGGGGGACGTACACTTCGGCGAGCAGCGCGAAGGCACTGCGCTCGTACGCGTGCTCGCGCTTGGTCAGGGTCTTGATCTCGACGGCGACCTTTCCCCTCAGGGCGGCCTGGAGTTCTTCGTTGTCGGGGAATCGCTGTCCGATCAAGTGAGATTCGTCCGACCAGATGACGGTCGCCTGTCGATCCCAGACCTTGACGCGGACGACCTCGGGCAGGGTGGAGAAAAGGCGGGAGAACTCCCTTCCCCAGCGCTCTCGAGTCGCCTCGTCCGGGGAACCGACCAGAAAGGCGTCGAGGCCGGCCCGCTCCACTTCGCGGCGGGCCAGGGCCGCGGTGTTCTCCCATTCCCAGTCCGACACCGCCCGGGTCAAGAGAGTCGACAGCGCCGCGCCCATGACGAAGGCCAGGGAGGAGACGCACAGAAAGCAGAGGATGGCGAACCGACTGACCAGGAAGCGTTTCACTCCGGCTCCGACGATGCCGTCCTCCCGGCTCAGCGATTCCCCGGGGATGTCGGGGCCCCATCATACCCCTGGACGGTAGCCGGTTCCCAGACGGGGCGGGGTCAAGGGCCGGGGCTGCGCCGCGCATTGATTTTCCGGGGCCGCCGGCCGTATCCTACCCCCTACGGCGGCCGGGCCAGCCCGGCGGCCGAGCCAAGCGCCCATCCCGAGGGAGGCAGAGCATGAGCAAGCAGGTCATCCAGGCGAGCGTCCTCTACCGCGACCTCCAGCGCCGGTATCCCGTCATCGTCCGCGGGGAGGGCGTCTACCTCTGGGACGCCGATGGCAAGCGCTACCTCGACGGCTCGGGCGGCTCCTCGGCGGTCACGTCCATCGGCCACGGGGTGAAGGAGATCGCCGACGCGATGGCGGCCCAGGCCCGCAAGGTCGCCTTCGTCCCCATGCACATGTTCACCAGTGAGCCGCTCCCCGCGCTCGCCGAGGCGGTGGCGAAGTTCGCCCCCGGCGACCTCAACCGGGTCTGGTTCGTCTCGGGCGGGTCGGAGGCCACGGAGAATGCGGCCAAGCTCGCGCGGCAGTACTGGCTCGAGCGCGGCCAGCCCTCGAAGGCGATCGTCATCGGCCGGTGGCAGTCCTTTCACGGGAACCTGTTCGGCTCGCTCGGCTTCGGCGGACACACCATCCGCCGCCGCAAGTACGTCCCGATGCTCCAGGAGACGACCCATCTCCCGCCGATGTACTGCTACCGCTGTCACTTCAACCTGACCTATCCGGCCTGTGAGACCTACTGCGCCTCCTACCTCGAGCGGCTGGTCCGGATGCAAGGTCCCGAGAACGTCGCGGCCTTCATCGCCGAGCCGGTCGTGGGCGCCACCCTCGGGGCCGTGCCGCCGGTGCCCGAGTACTTCCCCAAGATCCGCGAGATCTGCGACCGCTACGAGATCCTCTTCATCGCCGACGAGGTCATGACCGGCTTCGGACGCACCGGCGCCAACTTCGCCGTGGATCACTGGGGCGTCGTCCCCGACCTGATCGCGACCGCCAAGGGGATCTCGGGCGGATACATCCCGCTGGGAGCCGTCATCGTCCGGGACGAGATCCTGGCGGCGTTCGAGCGCAACAACTCGAACTTCGTGGGCGGCCACACCTACACGGGCCATCCGGTGGCCGCCGCCGTGGGACTCGCCGTCCTCCGTTACATCCAGGAGCACGACCTGGTGCGCAACGCCCGCGAGGTGGGTGCCTATCTCCTGGCCGGACTCACCGGGCTCATGGCGAAGCACCCGATCGTCGGTGACGTGCGCGGCCTGGGGCTCATGGTCGGGCTCGAGTTCGTCGCCGACCGGAGGACGCGAGCCCCCTTCCCGCCCGAGCGAGAGGTGGCCCGCGCCATCGCGGTCGAGGCGCTGGA